>NZ_JAFBDW010000001.1:0-300000 GCF_016908415.1 Caldicoprobacter guelmensis | reverse complement strand
CGAATGGGTAAGAGTTCACTATACTGGCACACTCATCAAGGATATGGGGCTGCAAGCCTATTTCTATTCCCTTTTTTATCACCAGTTGCCCTTTGAACATATTCTGCATTTTTTCTATGTCTTCAAAATAACTATCTAGCATCCTAATATCAAAAGGAGGAATGGTTTTGTCTGGCCAGTCTATGTCTATGTGATCCGTAAAGGCTATTTCTTTGAGCCCGGCTTCAATTGCTTGCAAACATGCTGCTTCCATAGACATATGACTATCTAACGAATATGTGCTGTGAACGTGGTAGTCCAACAATTTCTATCCCTGCCTTCAATAAATTAGTTTTATAGATTCATTTTATAGTCTTTGTTTTTTATAGTCAATAAAGCAAATTTACATTTGACATGATCATGAAGTTTATAATATAATATACCCAAGTTCGACGCTTTATCAATTTAATTAGTTAAAGAGTTAAATTAAGTGGAGGTTATCGATGGTAGGCAAATTAAAATTGAGCCTTCCGGAAGGAGTGCAAGATTATCTTCTTGATGAGTGTTACAATAAGCGTAGAATAGAAGATAAGATCAGAAAATTTTTTTATCTGAGCGGATATAATGAGATAGAGACACCTGTAATTGAGTTTTTTGATGTATTTGCTGGTGTAAAGCCTTCTATTGATCAAGAGCAGATGTTTAAATTAATTGACCCAGAAGGCAGGATTCTTGTATTGCGTCCAGATATCACCATGCCCATTGCTAGAGTTGTCGGAACCAAAATGACAAACAATCCGCTTCCTCTGCGACTGTTCTATTTGGGGAATGTATATAGATATGGTGAATTTCAGGGAGCTAAACAACGTGAGGTGGCACAGGCGGGTATAGAACTTTTAGGCGTTAACGGTCCAGAAGCTGATGCAGAGGTAATAGCAATGGCTATACAAGTATTTCTGGATTTAGGGCTTGATGAGTTTCAAATCGATGTAGGTCAGGTGGAATTTTTTAAGGGATTAATCGAAGAAGCAGGAATGCCTGAACAAGAAGTTGAAGAAGTCCGAAATCTAATTGACCAGAAAAACATGCTAGCACTTGAGATGCTTCTTAAGAGCTTACCCATTTCGGAGCATATCAAAGATACCATATATCGGCTGCCACAACTTTATGGAGATAGTCGAATTTTAATAGAGGCCAATAAAATCTCTCGAAGCCCGAAATGCAAGGACGCTCTTGAAAACGTATATCAAGTATATGGGATTTTAAGAGACTATGGGTTTGACCGTTATGTCACTTTTGACTTGGGAATGGTTCAGAGCTTTAACTTTTACACCGGTATCATATTCAGGGGAATCACAAAGGAGCTTGGCTATCCAGTGTGTGGTGGCGGCCGGTATGACAGGCTGGTATCAGAATTTGGGCGCGACCTGCCGGCTACAGGGTTTGCAGTGGGGATAAAGCGCCTTCTCATAGCTCTGGAAAGGCAGGGCAAATTGGAGGAGATACCACCCGTAGATGTACTGGTGGTGGCTGAAAGTGGACAGATGGGTAAAGCGTACGAATTCATGCAACAGCTCAAAAGAAAAAACAAGAGGGTGGAGATGTTTTTGCCCACAGATGACTTCGCAAGCCCTCTGGATTATGCGAGAGAAAGGCGTATTCCCAAAGTGGTAGAGTTTAAAGATAAAGAGGGGATGGTTGAGCACGAAATCAATCTTAATATATAAGTTAAAAAGCTATTCAAAATGTTTGTATTCCTTCTTGTAATTTATATTTTCAATTTTACTTCACAGAGAGAGGGGAGCATTTCGTTGATAACTATAGCTCTTGCCAAAGGAAGGCTCATGGAGGAAGCTGTGGACGTTCTAGAAGCTGCGGGAGTTGACTGCGGCGAGCTTAAAGAGCCGTCAAGAAAACTGATCTTTTTTACCCCTGACCAGCAGATTCGCATGATACTGGTCAAACCCAGCGATGTTCCAACGTATGTGGAATACGGCATAGCTGATATGGGCATTGTAGGAAAGGATACATTGCTGGAGGAAGGTCGTTCTCTGTATGAAATGCTGGATTTGAGGTTTGGCCAGTGCAGGCTGGTGGTGGCCGGTTTTCCAGAAAAACAGGATATGTGGATCACACGCTCTCATACCCGTGTCGCTACAAAATACCCCAATATAGCGCGCAACTATTTTGCCCGCAAAGGCAAGAACGTGGAGATTATAAAGCTTAACGGGTCGGTAGAGTTAGGCCCATTGACGGGATTGTCAGATGTAATTGTGGACATAGTGGAGAGCGGCAGGACCCTTAAGGAGAACGGGCTCGTCATACTGGAAGAGATATGCAGTATAAGCGCTAGATTGGTGGTCAACCGTGTCAGCTTAAAGACAAAGCACACAGAGATAAAGCCCCTTATTGATAATATTCAGATGGTAGTGGAGGAACTTCAAAATGATAAGATTAATTGATGGAAGAGGCAAGGATACCACTTGGGTAGCGAGCAAGCTCAACCGTCGCTGGCAAGTATCTTTTGAGAACAAAAGGGAGATTGTCTCTAAAATACTTTCAGCTGTCCAGCAACGGGGTGATGAAGCGGTATTGGAATTTACCGCTCAGTTTGATGGAGTGCATTATGCTAGCGCACAAGAGATGCTTGTATCCCAAGAGGAGATCCAAGAAGCATATTCAAAAGTAGACGACCATTTTCTAAGAATACTTAAACAGGCCAAAGACAATATTTGGAAATTTCACAGCAAACAGCTTGAAAATTCCTGGACAGTATTCGATGAAAATGGCATAATGTTGGGGCAGCGTGTAATGCCCTTGGAGCGGGTTGGAGTCTATGTACCAGGAGGGCGTGCAGCTTATCCCTCGTCAGTGTTAATGAATGTGATCCCCGCCAAAGTGGCAGGTGTGTCGGATATCGTCATGGTCACACCACCCGCGAAGGATAAAAAGGTAAACCCTCATACCGTGGTAGCAGCCTGTGAAGCGGGGTGCAGCAGAATATTTAAGATAGGAGGGGCACAGGCCATAGCAGCATTGGCTTTCGGTACTGCCACCATACCCAAGGTGGACAAGATAGTAGGGCCGGGTAACATTTATGTGGCTCTGGCGAAAAAAGAGGTATACGGCTATGTGGACATCGATATGATAGCCGGCCCCAGCGAAGTAATGGTGCTAGCTGATTCTTCTGCTAATCCGGTTCTTGTGGCGGCTGACCTCATGTCACAGGCCGAACACGATCCAATGGCTTCTGCGATTCTTGTAACCACATCTTTTGAGTTGGCAAGCCATGTGCTTGAAGAACTGCAGAGACAGGTTGAGGGTTTAGCAACGAGGGATGTTATACGGGTTTCGTTGAGGGATTTTGGAGCCCTTATTGTAGTGGATTCTATCCAGCAAGCTATAGAGCTTGCAAACGCCATCGCTCCAGAGCACTTGGAGTTGGCCGTACACAACCCCTTTGAGATTCTGGGGTCCATCAAACATGCGGGTTCCATATTCCTAGGGCATTATACTCCTGAACCAGTGGGGGATTATATGGCTGGGCCTAACCATGTGCTTCCTACCGGGGGTACGGCGCGTTTCTTCTCCCCCCTGGGAGTGTACGATTTTGTGAAGAAATCCAATGTAATATTTTATACTGAAAAAGCGTTAAAAGCCGTGGCTCATGATGTCATAGAGTTTGCAAACAGGGAAGGTTTAGTTGCTCATGCAAATTCCATAAAAGTGAGGTTAAAAGATAATGGCTGAATTTTTGCGTGATGATATTAAAGATTTAAAGCCATATAAGGTTCATAACATACCCTATAAAATAAAATTAGATGCTAATGAAAGTCCCTATGACCTGCCAGATGCTATAAGGCAACAGTTGGCAAAAGAACTGATGGAGGGGTGCGGATTTAACAGATACCCTGATTCAGATGCAACCGCCTTAAGGGAGGCCATTTCTCGATATTGTGGCGTATCACCAGATGAAGTCATGGTGGGAGTAGGGTCAGACGAATTAATAAGGGTTACAATAAGCGCCTTTGTAGGAAAGGGAGATGTGGTGCTGTGTCCCAGCCCATCATTTGCAATGTACGGAATATTTACCCGTATAGCGGGGGGTATCCCCGTAGATGTGCCGCTGGATGATAATTTTAATTATGATATGGATGCATTTTATAAAGCGATAGAACAGCACAAGCCAAAACTTGTGTTCGTATGCTCTCCCAATAATCCTACAGGCAACGTTATCGATAAGGCTGACCTTATGAACTTAATCAAAAATTTTAACGGCGTGGTAGTGGTGGATGAGGCCTATGGAGAATTCTGCGAAGAGTCGATTGTCAGCCAAAGCGTCAATTACCCTAATGTTTTGGTTCTTAAAACTTTTTCGAAGGCTTTTGGGCTTGCCGGCCTCCGCATAGGATATATGATAGGAAATCGAAGGCTAGTTGAAGAGGTATATGCTGTAAAACCTCCTTACAACATAAACAGCTTCTCACAGAGGGTTGCACAGCTCGTGCTTGAAAACGTCGACGTCTTTCGTATCAGGATTGCTACAATAGTGAATGAAAGGGAGCGATTGTACCACAGATTAAGCGCTGTAAAGGGAGTAGAGGTTTATCCTTCAAAGGCCAATTTTTTGCTGATAAAGGTTGATGATGGCGAAATGGTCTACAAAAAACTGAAAGAGCAAGGTATACTGGTTCGCAACTTCCCAAGCGACCCTAGACTAAAAAGTCATCTACGCATCACGGTAGGTATAAGGCAGGACAACGATACCTTTGTAGAAGCGCTAAAGTGCATATTGGAGGGATAAGTGATGGATCAAAGGATAGGCAGAGCAGAAAGGCATTCGATGGAAACAAGTGTAAGGGTGGAGATAAACCTGGAAGGCCAGGGACAAGCTCGGATAGATACCGGTATCGGATTTTTTGACCACATGCTCAACATCCTAGCAGGGCACAGCGGCTTTGACCTTACTGTGGAATGTCACGGTGACTTAAATGTTGACGGCCATCACACGGTAGAGGATGTGGGTATCGTCTTGGGGAGAGCTTTTGCGCAGGCCCTTGGGGACAAAAAAGGAATATGCCGTTACGGGACGTCTTTTATACCCATGGATGAGTCGCTGGCCATGGTAAGCCTGGATATAAGTGGTAGGCCGTATCTGCATTGGGATATACCGCCGATTGCTCCTATGGTAGGAAATTTTGACACCCAGCTTGCTGAGGAATTTTTCAGGGCTTTCTCCAGCCAATGTGGAGTTACGCTACATATAAGGGTTTTGTACGGCAAAAATGCCCATCACATGCTGGAAGCCGTCTTTAAAGCTTTTGCCCGGGCCTTACGTCAGGCGGTGAGTATAGAAAAAGGGGTGGATAAAGTTCCTTCTACCAAAGGAATAATTGATTGATAGTATCTTTAAAAATACAGGAGGCAATTTGGGATATGATAATATATCCGGCAATAGACATAAAAGAAGGGAAATGTGTTCGTTTAAGGCAGGGCAGGATGGATCAACAAACAGTGTACAGCGAAAATCCGGTAGAAGTTGCTCTGCAATGGAAAGCCAGGGGTGCGCGATTTCTCCATGTGGTGGACCTGGACGGCGCATTCCAAGGGCATTCGCAAAACGAAGGTGTTATAAAGGAAATAGTAAAAAGGACAGGTATACCTGTTCAGGTGGGTGGCGGTATACGCTCTATGGAAAGGATAGCCTTTCTTTTGGAGGAGATTGGAGTGGCCAGGGTTATACTGGGCACAATAGCGATAGAGGATCCCGCATTGATTGAGCAGGCTGTGAAGCGTTTTGGGACATCTATAGCCATTGGCATAGATGCAAAAAATAATCGAGTAGTCACAAGAGGTTGGGTAAATGAAAGCGATGTAACGCCAGTAGAGCTGGGTAAAAAAGTTAAAGAGATGGGCGTGGAGACAGTAGTCTATACCGATGTGCTACGTGATGGGACGCTGGAGGGGCCAAATATATCATCTACTAGAGAGATGGTAGAAAAAACAGGCCTCAGTATAATAGCATCAGGTGGTGTAAGCTCTCTCGAACACATAGTTCAGCTTAAGTCAATCGGAGTGGCTGGTGTCATTGTAGGTAAGGCCCTGTACAGCGGCAATATAAACTTAAAACAAGCCTTAGAATTGGAGTAAAGTACAGATTGATGTAAACGTTGGCGAAAGGGAGGAATTTTTACTCATGTTGATGGATGAGGTGAAATTTAACAGCGATGGACTGATACCTTCCATTATTCAGGATAAAAATACGGGAGAAGTGCTGATGTTGGGCTATATGAACCGCCAGGCATTGCAAAAAAGCCTTGAAACCGGAATAACTCATTTTTGGAGCAGAACCCGTAGAAAATTGTGGATGAAAGGAGAAACTTCGGGCCACATTCAGAAAATAGAGGAGGTATTCATCGACTGCGACGGCGATGCTCTGTTATTTAAGGTAGAACAGGTTAAGGCTGCCTGCCATACCGGCTATAAGTCCTGTTTTTATCGGTGTGCTGATAAAGTCAGCGATGAATGGGTCGTAAAGGGGGAGAGGGTGTTTATTCCTGATGAAGTGTACGCTGATGCAAAAAAGGAAAATGAACATAAAGTGAATAGTATGGCTGAACAACCTTCTTCGGAAATGCATAAGGAATTATTTGAAAAACAAAATTGTCCTGATACGAAGGCCTCGGTATTGCGGGAATTGTATGACGTTATAGTGGACAGAAAACTGCATCCCAGAGAAGGGTCTTATACATGTTATCTATTTGAAAAAGGTATTGATAAAATTTTAAAAAAGGTAGGAGAGGAAGCATCTGAGGTGATTATTGCAGCAAAAAACAGGGTAAAATCTGAGGTTATATACGAAGTAAGTGACCTTATGTATCACCTCTTAGTTTTATTGGTTGAACAGGGGATAACTCTTGATGAAATATATGATGAATTGAAAAGGCGAAGATAGAATAAAGGATATTTATAAAGATAATGTGAGATTTTAAAAGAAATGTAAAGATAATCAAGATAAATCCACGTGGATTGTTTTTGACTTATAGTCACAGGTACTATATACTAGAAAGAGTCAGAAGACGTTATGATAAGGTGACGGTGAAAAGGGGCGGGTAGTACGCCTCGGTAGCTCAGTTGGTAGAGCAGCGGACTGAAAATCCGCGTGTCGGTGGTTCGATTCCGCCCCGAGGCACCAACATGAAAAGTTAATATGCGGGAATAGCTCAGTGGTAGAGCGTCACCTTGCCAAGGTGAAAGCCGCGGGTTCGAATCCCGTTTCCCGCTCCAGTATGGCGCCGTAGCCAAGCGGTAAGGCAGAGGTCTGCAAAACCTCGATTCCCCAGTTCGAATCTGGGCGGCGCCTCCAAATTTTTGCCGGAGTGGCGGAACTGGCAGACGCACAGGACTTAAAATCCTGGGGTCTGAAGAAGACCGTGCCGGTTCGAGTCCGGCCTCCGGCACCAGATTGAAATATTCGGTAAGTTGTAACGGATTAACCTCCTCACACAAATCCAGTGTTGGTGAGGAGGTCGTTTTTATGGGTAGATAAAAATACTAAGCTTCGTTAAAGGGACTACATAAGCTCTTGAAGTGACCTGGAAAGGTGTACTAGATAGTGGACAATTTAATAATGGGAGATGGGTATGAAGCCACTTGAAAGAATTTCTAGAACGGAAAAGATTGTAAATAGTTTGAAAGAATATATTGTTTCAGGAGAATTCAAAATTGGAGATAAATTCCTAACAGAAATGGAAATAAGTAAACAATTAAATGTAGGTCGTTCCACTGTGAGAGAAGCTCTAAGGGTTCTTCAAACAATGGGATATATCGAATTAAGACCGGGACGAGGTGCTTTTGTCCTTAAGACGAGAGAAGATGAGATAGGTAATATAGTAAATTGGTTTACTGAACATGGTGTGGAAATCATGGATTTTATGGAAGTGCGAATGTCTATTGAAACACTGGCTGTTAGGTTGGCTGCTGAAAGAAGAACAGAAGAACATTTAAAAGAAATGGAGGAGTTATATAATGAATTTGAACAGGAAATAAAAGACAAGAAAGATGCAGTAAAGTTAGCATTGCTAGATGAAGCTTTCCATAACTCTATAGCAAGAGCGTCAAATAATAAATTGTTGGTAAGTATTAGCGAAAAGGTGGCAAGAGCTTTTGGTGATTACAGGAGAATGGCTTTTTCTGTTACTGAAAATGCCATCCATGCGCTTGAGCCGCATAAAGAAATAATGGAAGGGATAAAGGAAAAGGATGTTAAAAAAGCTGAAAGTGCGATGGTAAGACATTTGGAAATATCTTTAGAAGATATAAAAAAAGTAATGAGGGCGAATTCATGAGGGAAGGAGGTGAAGGGTAAGAATAAGGAGATTGATATGGAGAAGAAGAATAAGAGGTTATATCTAATTGTATGATGTCAGATATGAATAAAAACTGACCTAAGATACTAAAACATGTATTTTTTAGGAAAGCATATACATAAAAAGGTGTAATCGCTTTTTATACAAGTTATAAAGTTATTTTAAAATTTGCAAAGAAATCTCTGTAGTGTAAGGAGTGTGTGGTATATGAAAAAGAATTTTGGGAAGATTCTTTTACCAATTATTACACCTTTTAAAGAAAATGAAGAGGTAGATTATGAAGTATTTAAGGAATTATTGAATTATTTGATTGAAAATAATTGTTTTGACACATTGATCGTTACAGGAACAACGGGTGAATTTAATACTTTGACGTTTGAAGAACGGGTAAATCTCTTTGAAATTGCAGTTAAAGTATTAAACGGGAAGAAACCGATAATAGCAGGTACTGGGTGTGGATCAACAAGGGAAACAATTGCTTTAACTAAAGCTGCAAAATCCCTGGGAATTGATACTTGTATGATAGTCGCACCGTTTTATTGTAAGCCCACTCAGCAGGCTATTAAAGAACATTATCTTGCAATTGCTGATGAGTGTGATGTGGATATTCTACTTTACAATATACCCCTTTTTACTGGTGTTAATATAGAGCCTTCTACTTTAAGAGAGCTTGCAAAGAACAAGAGATTTATAGGGATTAAAGATGAGGCTGGGGTAAATCCTGTTCAGTTGACGGATTATTACTATGCGGTGAAGGATATAAATCCAGATTTCTTGCTTATCAATGGAGATGATATAATGTTAATGCCTACCATTGCACAAGGCGCAGTGGCTATAGTGAGTGGAGGTGCTCATATACTTTCTAAAGAAATAAGGCAGGTGTTTGAGCTTTGTGCTGCGGGTAAGTTAGAGGAAGCTATAGAGATATACAGAAAGATATTTTTATTCTGCAAGACGAATGGGATTAATGGACGGATACATCCAAATTCCATGTTAAGGGCGGCGATAGAAATAGTGACGGGTATTAAAGTAGGTAAACCAAGAAGGCCTCTTGATGGAATAAATGAAGCTGAAAGGCAGATTCTTTTAAATACATTAAGGGAAATAGGTTTAATTAAATAACATTTCCAGCCTTTATAGTTTTTTAATTTCTGCAAAATAAATGACTTGTTATTTTTGGTAAAAAGAAAGTAGGTGTTTGAAGTGGGTAAAGGTGATGATATAAGAGGTATTATAGTACCATTGCTTACACCATTTGATAAGTTTGAGAAATTAGATGAAGGATTATTTCGCAAACAGGTGAGGTATTTGTTATCGTGTGGAGTGCATGGGTTAAGTCCAGGAGGAAGTACCGGCGAGGGGGCCATGGTAAAAGACGAGGAACTAGCCCGCATGATAGAGATAATAAGAGAAGAGGATACACGTGGAATTAAAGTAATTGCAGGTATAATTAGATGTTCGGTGCGTGATGCTATTAGTGCAGGTCTTATTGCTAAAAAGGCAGGAGCCGATGCTTTAATGGTAACGCCTGTATTTTATAATGTGCTTGTACCCAATGAAGAAGGTAATTACTTATACTTTAAGAAGATCTCCGATGAAGTTGGACTTCCTATTATAATTTACAATGTTATTCCTCAAAATCCAGTATCTGTGAATATGTTTCTCAAACTTTTGGAGATTGATAACGTTATTGGGATCAAGCAAAGCATTGGTGGCATTATGGAGATGTATGCAATGAAACAAGCATGTAAAGATAAGGGACTTGTTTTTGCTGCAACAGATGAAATGCTTTTTTCCTGTTTTGAATTAGGAGCAGATGGGGCAATTTCGGCAATCTTGTCTCTTTTTCCAAGGATTGCAGTAAAAATGTGGAACTTGTGTCGTGCAGGGAAGTATGAAGAAGGGATAATGCTTCAAAATAAAGTATATCCCGTATGGAAAGCAATTGGGGGACCTCAATTTACGGCGAAAATGAAGGCTGTATTAAAAGCAGTGGGAAGAGACTGTGGTTATCCGTTGAGCCCCATGTTAGAATGCGATACAGATTTTATTTTAAGTATAAAATCGCAGTTAGACGAGATTATTGCTGAAGAGGAATCAATAGATAATCTTTTGATATGTAAAGAATTGAATTAGTGGTTAAAAGAGTGGCTAATAGTTAAAGAAAAAGAGAAATTTGTTATTACCTAACGGAAGATTATTAACAATTGAATATAATGATGTGAGGGTGAGGAAAAGTTGATACCGAAGGAACATTTGAGGCCACAGCGATTGGACCTTTCCAAAACCAAAACCTATAGCGCCAGGGAGCGCGTTAACCTGGTCACCATAGAAAACCTTGCACGTCCGGGGATAGACCCTGTACCCGAGTGGAACAATGCCGAATTTGATGAGCTGGTGCAGCGCATTGTAGAAGCGCGCCAAAAAGGTAGGCCGGTTGTATGGTTCATAGGTGCTCATGTGATAAAATGTGGGCTGTCACGTTATGTGATAGAGCTAATGAGGCGTGGATTTATAACCCATGTAGCAGGAAATGGGGCTACAAGCATTCATGATTTTGAGTTGGCTTATTTAGGTGGTACATCTGAGCACGTGCCGACGGCAATCGAAGATGGTACTTTCGGCATGTGGGAGGAAACCGGTGCATGGATGAACCAGGCTATCAAGCAAGGATATGCCATGGGATTAGGCTATGGAGCCTCATTGGCTTACTTTATTGACCGCCATCCTGAGCTGTTCCCATACAAGGGCGACTGCATTATATACAATGCATACAAACTGGGCATACCGGCTACATACCATAAGACAATAGGAACGGATATAATTGATGAACACCCAACGGCTGATTTTGCGGCATTGGGAGGGGCAAGCGGCATTGATTTTGCCATATTTTGCAACAGCATAGCCCAGCTGGAAGGAGGCGTATTTTTAAACTTTGGTTCGGCCGTCACTGGTCCAGAGGTATTCTTAAAAGCCTTGGCCATAGTGCGCAATCAGGGTTATACCGTGAAGCATATAACCACTGCCAACTTTGACATAATTCCATTAGGAGATTACAGGTCTGAGGTGAGCAAGGACCATTTCCACTATTATTATCGTCCTAGGAAGAATATAGTCAATCGTCCTGTCAGCTTAGGCGGCAAAGGGTATTATATAGAGGCAAATCACATGGTAAGCATTCCAAACCTGTTTGCGAAATTAACAGCTACGGTTAACGGCTAAGAGGTGAATCTTCAATGGTTGATATATATGGCGGTTTTTCATTTGCCAGGCTAGAGCATCTGCTAAATGCCATTAGTAGTATAAAGGTGGCGGTTGTAGGGGATGCGTGTTTGGATGTTTACTGGGAAGCTGACATGACGCTGAGCGAGCTGTCGCGTGAGACGCCCCATTTTCCTCTGCCGGTTGTGGAAGAGCGGATGTCGGGTGGTGCGGGAGCCAATACTGCTCAAGATTTTGCGGCACTAGGTGTGAATTCAGTGATGTTGATTTCTGTTATAGGTAGAGATTGGCGTGCTGATCAGCTGTTGAAGGTCTTACATGAGGCGGGTGTGTCTACAGAGCATATTCTTTCATCCCCTGCTTGGATAACGCCTGCTTATTGTAAACCTAGGCGCCATGGCATATCTGAGGTGGTATATGAAGACCCGAGAATCGATTTTGAAAACAGGAAGCCATTGCCAGAAGATGTAGAGGCTGGTTTAATAGAAAGGCTGAGAGAGGTAGCGCCTTTGGTTGACGTTATAGCCGTGGTGGATCAGCTTAAATATGGTGTGATTACAGAAAAAGTGATTCATGAGGTAGAGCGTTTGGCTGCCCAAGGGAAAGTGGTAGTGGTGGATAGCAGGATGCGAATAGGGCGGTATAAAAGGGTGATAGTTAAGCCCAACGAAGTGGAAGCTATAAGGGCTGTAGAACCCCACCTGGATCCCCGCGGGTGCAACAAGGAGGATTGGTACAGGGTTGCTAGAAAGCTGTCCGAACGGGTTGGAGGGCCGGTGCTTATGACGGTGGGAGATAAAGGCGCTGTATGGGTGGATGAAGGAAGCATCACAGAGATTCCCACAAAGCCGGTTGAGCCGCCCATAGATATTGTAGGGGCAGGGGATGCGTTTATGTCGGCTTTTTGCGCAGCTTTGGCGGCGGGTGCTACCGGTCCCGAGGCTGCTTACCTTGGCAACTTGGCGGCTGCGATAACGGTGCGCAAGATAGGGATAACAGGTACTGCCAGCCCTGAGGAGATAAAACAGAGATATATGGAGGTGCACCTGTGAGCGCAATCGAAATATTGGAACCTCTGCCTGAGTCGAGGATGCACATTGAAGCTGCGTTGTTTGATTTTGATGGTACAATATCTACGCTTAGACAGGGCTGGGAGAGTGTAATGCGCCCGCTGATGATAGAGATGATAAGCGGTCCATATCCGCCGGACGATGACTTGGTGAGAGAGGTTGACGAATATATAGACGAATCTACCGGTATTCAGACCATATTTCAGATGCAGTGGTTGGCTGAGGCGGTCAAGCGCTACGGTAGAAATCCTGAAGTACATGACCCGTGGTGGTATAAGGCGGAATACAATCGCAGGCTTATGAATATGGTTGAGGGGCGTATAAAGGCCTTGGAAGAAGGTAAGCAAAAGCCGGAAGAGTATATGATATGTGGGGTTAAGGATTTCTTGGAGGCGCTTTGTGCAAGGGGCATAAAAATTTTTGTGGCCAGCGGGACTGACCATCCCGATGTGGTCCGAGAGATAAAAGCCCTCGGCCTGTTGGACTATTTTACAGAGATAGCAGGTGCACCGGTTGGGCAAGCCAGATGTTCAAAGGAAACGGTATTGCGGAGGTTGATCACCGAGCACGGGCTGAGGGGGCAGCAACTGCTGGTGGTAGGCGATGGCAAAGTGGAGATAGGTTTGGGCCGAGAGGTAGGTGCTGTGACGCTGGGTGCCGCTACCGACGAGATAAACCGCAGGGGGATCAATGAGATTAAGCGCAGACGTTTGATAAAGGCTGGCGCACACGCCATAGTGGGGGATTTTGTGAATTATATGGATATATTGGAAGAGTGGCTGAAGTTATGATAGATACTCATGGGAGAATTAGCTACCAACCTCAAGTGCTATAAGTTCTTTTAAGGTACTAATTGGTCAATAACGTTATAGGTCAGGGGACCCACTATTCCATCGGGCACCAGGCCATTATCGGCTTGAAGTCGCATGACCGCCTGGCGAGTAAGGGGGCCAAAAATTCCGTCGATTGGACCAGTGTAATAATCTAGGCTAGCAAGTATATTTTGCAAAACGGCGACATCGTCGCCCCAATTGCCTATGCGCAAGATTCTCCTTTTACATACCATAACTTGATTCTCCTCTCCAGTGTACTAGCAGAGAATTTGTATATTATTTATAATATGCCGCTGTTCTAGAAGGCGTTATATAGCCTTTAAATTTATTTAACTGGGAATGCTGACAGCTAGGGCCTTTAATGACGCAAAGTCATTTGCGCAAAAAGTTTGTAATGTTCTCCTTTATGGCTAAAACGAGGTTTTTGATATTTATAAGCTTTTGAAATGCCTCTTCTTTCCCCTGGCTTAAGAAGAAGAAAATACCTCCACCGATGAATACAAAAAGTAACAAAATGAATAATCCTCTTCCTGCTTCTGGATTCTCTTGTGTCTCAGCTCCTTGTTTTTCCTGTAACCTTTCCCTTTGTTGTTCCCAGCGCCTCTCTCCATACCTGGCGGTGGTACCAAAAAGAGCTATGTCTACCACCTCAGCAAATAGGGTGGCTGACTTTAAAGCCCGTTCCTTCATGTGGTCATACGTTCCAAACTCCAAAAGCAGTGAACGGGGATGGAGTTCCTGATTATAGCTTCCCTTACCTATGAATATGTCTTTTATAAGGCCTGGATAACGTCTATCTGCTACAGCCTTTATCCGATATGCGAACGTTTCATTGACCTGTCGGTTTTGGTTGCTTTTTCCCACCACAATGCGTACTTTGGTGATTTCCTGTCCGTTCAATCTGGTTATATATTCCTCTTTGGGAACTGCATCCCTGTGTACATCGAAAAGGGCAAGTGGCCTATGTTCCTTTATTATTCTAAAAGCCGTTTGTCTTGAACGCCTATATGCCCCCGCGTCATGAGGGTCATGAGGGGTTGTGTCAACTACTGCTTTTATTCCCCTGTCTTTGAGCGCTTCACCGAGTTTTCTGGCTACGTCCAGTATACCTCCATTTGCCCTTATGCTGGCTGCTCCATCCGAAGGCAAATACGATTCATCGGTGTGTGTACAATAAATCCCTATGGTTTTATTACCATATTGTGCTAAAACCGGCATGAATGACTCTGAAAACAGGTCCGAAACGTCAGGCAGCTTTATATCTTCTACAAATTCAGCTATGGCAATCTTTTTTGAAATATTCACCTGGGTAATTATGTATTTTTTATTGTTCTGGCTGATGTATTCGTCATCCACGTATATCCTGCTTCCAATTTTAAAAAGAGTGGTTCCATCTTGCAAATATACCGTAAAGTAGTCTGGAGTTTCATTATACCAGTCATCTGCGTGGGCAGAATTAGGATATATTGAAAGCAAAAAGAATACGAACATCATCAATAGAGAAATCTGTCTGAACATTGTTTCACCTCGTTAATTTTTTATTCCCTTCGCGTAAAGTAGAATTCAGCTTTATTTTGATTTGATGACAACAAATTTGACCATAAAAATAAAAAGGGCACGTAATGATCTACCTTGCACCACGACAGGTAACTTATTATCCAGCCATGATCCTACAATACGATCCAGCCGTATTTGGGACCATGACCAAACAGGTCATCACCTGCCGTGATGGTTCGTTCGACCATACAGGATACCTGTACGGCCCAGTGCAACCTCTCGGCTGCACAGAACCGTTAGTACTCTGACCTTCGGCACCCTGTATGGTCTTCGCTCGACCCCGTGTGATAGGTTGGAATCCTATTGCAATCAAAAGTCTCGACTGCAATAGAACTTTTCCCCACGACACGGGATCTTCCCTCCGACTGCATACAGGCCTGACGCGACCTGTATGCAATCTTTGGCCGACTCATATACGCCCCGTCTAGAGCGTATATGAGTCTGGGCTCAACCATTACGTGCCCTTTCGCTATTTATGTTAACCACTTTTAAATGATTTATGTGTTATTTTAAAAAAATTTAATTGTTTGACTGCAGCGATTACCTTATGTTTACAAAAGGAAAAAGGTTGTATTCAATTGTATGGGAAAAACGGTATAATATTATTATGTAGAATTGAATTTTATAAGAAGCAAAAACACTAAAATTTCAAAAAACAAGGAAAGGGGAGGATGAAATATGATCAAAAAAGCCCATGAGATGGAAGCGGAACTCAGAGAGAAGATGAGGGGAGGGAATGGCACAGTCAAGATTACACACATAGGGAAAGGAGAGTTGCCTTCAAAGGTCAGGCTGTTTGCGAGGATCACTTTGGAAAAAGGCTGCTCCATAGGTTTCCATAAACACGATCAAGAGACCGAGATGTTCTATTTCTTAAAAGGTAAGGGCAAAGTTGATGACGACGGCACAATCCACTACGTAGAAGCCGGGGATGCCATGTTTACAGGAGGCGGAAAAGGGCATTCGGTTGAAAATTGCGGCGACGAGCCGCTGGAAATGATAGCCGTCATTGTGCTGGATTGATGGTCCCGTCGTTTCCATAAATATACCGGTGTTTTTTCTTATACACCTTCACATAATAAATACAAACGCGATGAATACAAAAAAAGCAAAGGAGCACTGATCAGGGATGGAAAGCGGAACTTTCAATCCAGAGGAACATTTGACAAAACTTCCTATACGGCGCTGGAATCCTAAAACCAATAACTGGGAAATTGACTATGCTGACTACCTAGAGGTTAAATGGCGGATGGTGTGGTTTCGCAGCGAAAACAGACAAGGGACAAAGACTGTTATCCGGGATAAGGTCATAGACCCGCATAACAGGTTTGCCTATTACGAACTTGAAGTGACCGATAGCAGAGGCAATGTAGAGATAGGAGTAGGCTCTGAGACGGGGGACGATTTTGAGGATTATATAGAAAAAGCGTATACCAAAGCTTATGGCCGGGCATTGGCAGCCCTGGGATACGGTACTCAGTTTGCGCCCGAGCTGGAAGAAGGCGAAAATGTGGTGGACAGCCCGGTAGAGGCTAAAGTAAAAGAGGACAAAACACCTGTACGTGAGGAACCCATAACTGAGGCGCAGCGAAGGGCCATATACGCCATATATAATGCCCTGGGATATTCTGAAGGGCAGATGAAGGAAATGCTTCAACAGCGGTACCACAAAGGCGATAGCAAGGCCTTGACAAAACAGGAGGCTTCTGACCTCATTGATTACCTAAATAGTCTGAAGGACAAGAATTAAGATACTGACTCCTTGACGGCCCCTGTATGAATCATATAAAATGTGGTTATTAAAAAAATATACAGGGGTGTATGAAACATGGCACAGGTTATACCTTTTAAAGGTTTTCGTTACAATACTTCCAAGATAGATGACCTGTCGAAGGTGATGACTCCTCCTTATGATGTGATATCGCCAGCGGAGCAGGATCAGTTCTACCAAATGAGCCAGTACAACATAATTCGTCTGGAGCTGGGGAAGGAAGAGCCCGGGGATGATGAATGCCACAATAAATATACCAGGGCTGCCCGGTATTTAAAGGATTGGATCGAAAATAAAATACTGGTTCAGGATAAGCAGCCTTCTTTCTACATTTATCAGCAGCAGTTCAGCCTTACAAACGGTAAGGCGTACACGCGTACGGGTTTTATTGGGCTTGTAAGGCTGGAAGAGTTTTCAAAGGGTGTTATACTGCCACACGAGAACACCCTTTCTAAGCCAAAGGCCGATAGATTACAGCTCATGCGGGCCTGTGAAGCCAATTTTAGCCAGATATTTGCGCTTTACGATGACCCTACAAAAAAAATCCCGTCGTTACTCAAACAATATATTGAGTCCCATTCCCCAGACATAGAGGTGGAGGCCATACCGGGTATTATAGAGAAGCTGTGGGTAGTATCCGAGCATTCCGTGATACAGCAAATCCAAGATAATATGGCGGATAAAAAGCTTTACATCGCAGATGGCCATCATCGATACGAGACAGCCCTTACATACCGGAATGAACGTATGGCTCAAAATCCGCACCATACGGGGGATGACCTTTATAACTTTGTTATGATGATGATGGTGGAGATGGAAGACCCGGGACTTGTTATACTTCCTACCCACAGAGCCATAAGCGGTATCAAAGGCTTTTCAAAAGAAGAGTTCCTTAAAAGCGCAGCTAAAGACTTCATAGTGGAGGAGCATACATTTTCAGGCAAAACCCTAAAGCAGCGTGCAGATGAAATGGAAGGCCTGCTTGCTGAAAAAGGCAGCCATAGCTTTGTATTCTATGACGGCGATGCTAAGAGCTGTTATGTCCTCACCTTGAAGAGCATGCGAATTATGGATGAGCGTTTACCCCAGCATGACATATCATACCGGAGTTTGGATGTCACCATTCTCCATACGCTGCTGCTTGAACCGCTACTAGGGATAGGTAAGGAACAGATGGCAAACCAGGACTTTATCACTTATACTCATGATTTGATGGAAGGGGCACAGTGGGTGGAAGAGGGTAGATGTCAAATGGCCTTCTTCCTCAATCCCACCTCGGTAAAGCAGGTAAAAGAGGTTTCATTGGCTGGGGAGAAGATGCCGCAAAAGTCTACTTATTTTTATCCCAAGCTGCTTACAGGATTGGTGATAAACAAGTTTTAGCTGGAGTCGGTGTATACCAGAGCTCTGAGACGAAAAGGACCCTACGTGTAAAAGCAAAATAGGTTATATAAGTTGTTTGGAAACGGCAGGACTTAGTGCTGCCGTTTTTTATTATGCTGAATAAATAATGCCCATATGTGTATTCTATTACTTAGACAACAATCATGGAAAAATGAGAGGTAATTGAGGATGAAGTACATAGACGGTTCGCCCAATCCCAAAAACAGAAAGAAGATGGAAGAAAACAACCCTCCAAAGCTAAAGAGCGAAGAACAGGTTGACCTGACGCTGGACAAGGAAGTAAGCAAGAATCTGGAAAAGTTTAAGGCTTTTTTAAAAGACAGCAGCGATGTGGTGTTCCGTGAGTTCAACCTGGGGATGAGAAATATCCCCTGTGCGCTGGTATATATAGATGGTTTGGTTAACACAACCATTGTCAATGAGCAGATATTAAAACCCCTGATGTACCAAATTGCCCTTCTGGAATCCAGCCTAAACCAGACCATACAGCCCGATAAGATGTTTGAAATGGTCAAGCTTCATGCATTGGCAATAGGTGAAGTCAAGGAAGTAAAAACCCTGGATGACGCTTTCTTGCGCGTTTTATCTGGCGAAGTGGCGGTAATGATAGATGGCTTCGACAAAATCCTTATAGCTAACGCCAGGGGCTGGCCCCAGCGCAGCATAGAGGAACCACCCTCAGAAATTGTGATTCGCGGGCCCCGCGAAGGATTCACCGAAACTTTGAGGGTAAACACAGCTTTAATTAGAAGGAAGATCAAGGACCCGAACCTGGTAATAAAAGCTATTCAGGTTGGTCGCCGCGGCAAAACCGACGTGGCATATGCGTATATTAAAGGTATAGCCAACCAGGAACTGGTGGAAGAGGTGGAGCGAAGGCTTGCCCAAATAGACGTCGATATCTTTCTTGACAGCAGCCAGCTAGAGCATTACATTCAGGATAACTACCTTACCTCTTTCCCGCAAATTGAGGTTACCGAGCGCCCAGACAAGGCGGTGGCCAGCCTGGTTGAGGGCAGAGTGGTCATATTGATGGACAACAGCCCTTATGCCCTTATAGTGCCAGCCACATTTTATCAGTTTTTCCAGAGCGCTGAAGATTACTATGAACGCTGGGTACTCTCTTCTGTCATCAGGCTTTTGCGCTGGAGCGGAGCTATTTTGGCGTCACTTACTCCGGCTCTATATGTAGCTATTGTCTCTTTTCATCCGGGCTTCATTCCCACCAATCTGGCAATATCCATTGCCGCCACTCGTTCAACCGTACCTTTCCCGGCGTTTGTTGAAGCCCTGCTTATGGAAGTCACATTTGAGCTTCTAAGGGAAGCGGGAGCAAGGCTGCCGCGGGCCATCGGCCAGACCATAGGTATAGTAGGCGGTTTGATCATAGGAGATGCAGCCGTTAGAGCGGGGATTACCAGCCCTATTATGGTCATTGTAGTGGCTATTACGGCAATTGCCTCGTTTCTCATTCCATCCTATAGTGCTGCCATGGCCATAAGATTGCTTCGCTTCCCCTTTATCGTATTGGCTGCTTTATTGGGCATATATGGGGTCATGTTAGGTTTTATCATATTAAACGTACACCTGGTGACCATTAAGAGCTTTGGCGTAAGCTATATGAGCCCTCAAGCTCCTATCAGGTATCAGGATTGGAAAGATTTCCTTATACGTATGCCTAGCCAAATCATGATGCGAAGGCCCACCAGCACTTATGCCATAGACATCGATCGGCGAGACCAGGACCCTGTCAAGGAGGAAGTTCAATGAAGGAGAGAAGCGACAGGCTGAGCAACATACAGATTACCTTTGTAGTATCATCTACAACCATTGGGGTAACAGTATTGACTTTGCCTCGTACAGCCACCGAATTGGCTAAATCAGGAGGGTTCATTGCGACATTCATTACCGGGTTATTGATGGCTTGTGCGTTGATTATAACTGCGCTGCTGGCCAAAAGATTTCCCAACAGTACCGTTATGGAATACAGCAGAGAGATAATAGGCCTTGTCCCATCCAAAATATTGGGATTTGTGTTCTTTTTTTATTTCATAAGCGTCACAACGGCCGTGTTAAGATTGTTTTGTGATGCTATAAAGGTGCTTTTGCTTGAAAATACACCACTTGAAGTGCTAATAATAACTTTTTTATTGGCAGCAGTTTACTTATGCCTCAATGGTATTAGCTCTATAGCTAAGATCTGTGAAACATTTGAACCCCTTGTAATTGGCACAATGCTTCTTGTAATCGTATTATCGTTGAAAAATTTCAATTTTGAAGAGCTAATACCGGCCTTCAGGCAAGATGTACTGGAGTGGATTAAAGCCATTCCACCTCTGACAATATCCTATCTAGGATTCGAGGTGTTGCTCTTTATCACCCCTTATGTTCAGAATGCCAGCAAAGTTGTAAAATATGCTCTTGTCGGCATATTGCCTGCTGTCGTCTTATATACCCTGTTTGTAGCAATCACCGTAGGGATAGTAGGGGTAGAGCCCGTTGTACGTTCGCTGTATCCCACCCTTCAGCTGGCCAGATACATAAAGTTCCCTGGAGGTTTTGCCGAGAGATTTGACATATTCTTCATGATCTTCTGGATCCTGGGTGCATATACGACCGTCTCTTCGTATTTCTACCTTTCATCGGTTTCAATAACAAGGCTGTTGGGCTTTAGAAATTACAAACCTTTTATAATCTTGAATGTGCCGTTAATCTACATGCTAACCTTGTTTCCACAAAATATTAAAGAGATTATTGCATTTACTCAATATGTGAGCTATCTCGGGCTGGTACTAATAGCCGTAATAGTAATTATTTATATTCTGGCAGTGGGGCTTAAAAAGGGGGAACTGTTAAAAAATGAGGATAAATGATAAGCGCGCCAAGATTCTTCTTGTACTTATCATCGCACTCATACTGACGGGTTGCTGGGACATGGTTGAGATAGAGCGAAACGCTTTTATACTGGGTATAGGCATTGACCCTTCAGAAAGTGAAGGCGGAAAAGAAGAAAGGATTATGGTGACATACCAAATAGCATTGCCGGCTGCTATGCTGGGGCCAGGAGGCCAGGGAGAGGGAGGAGGGGGGCAGGGACAGAGCTCAACCCTGAATGTTAGCATTCAAGCAAAAAACTTGATAATGGCCGAACAGACGCTTATGGCCACCCTGAACCAGGTGCCAAACTACGACCACCTACAATTGGTGGTATTTGGCGAGGAGCTTGCCAAAAAGGGGATTGGCCACTACTTGGACTTCTTTTTTAGGGACCCCAGAATACGGCAGCGCACTAAAGTAGCGGTAAGCCATGACAAAGCCAGCGAAGTGTTTAAAATACAGCCTAAAACCGTCAAAAGTACATCCCAATATATCAATGACCTGCTTGACGAAAATGAGAAGCGCAGCCTGATCGTGCTTATGCCCATGGACTTCGGGATAATGCAGCGGCACTTTATCAGGCGGCTTGATATATGCTTGCCCGGCATAACCGTAAAAAAAGATACCTTGACCCTTCAGGGGGCTGGCATGTTTAGGGGCGATAAGCTTGTGGGATGGCTTACCGGTTCTGACGTCATGAGCCTAAAATGGCTTCACGGGGAGCCTGCAAAAGGTACCATCGACATATCCAGCGATAAAGTTGAAACAGGAAATTTCGCCTTTAAGATCACTGGCAACAAAGTATCCATAAGGCCGGTGCTCATCAACAACCGGTTTGTCTTGAAGGTCAAAATGGAGGTAGAGGGAGACATAGCCGAAATCCAAAATGAAAATTTCAACACCTATGACCTTGCCGTTATACGCCAAATTGAAAGCTTGGTGAAGCAGAAAATTACGCAATCTTGCAGGCAGGTGTTCAGCAAACTGGTGAATGAGTATAAAACCGATTGTATAGAATTCGGGCGGAGGGTACAAAACTACTACCCTGATTTTTGGGAAAAGTACAAAGATGATTGGAAGGAATATTTCGTGAATTCAGACCTTCAAATAGAAGTTGATGTAAAGCTGAGGAGAATAGGGGTAATAAAGTAAGGCCTGTTAACTGACCAATCTGGAAAATATGAATGAAGTCAATCCTAAAAGCAGATATGCAACGCTACCCCACTTGGCAATCTTCTTTTCTTGTGGAAAGCGCTCGGGTTGGTCTGACATGTAAAGCACAAAAAGAACCAGGCTACAAAACAGGGTCAAAAGCGAAAAATAGGGCGTGATGAAAACCTGTGATACCCGAAACATACTCATGTCATCTTCTCCCCACCGTGTAGTTTAAACAGCCTTTTTATAATATTGCCCAATTTTGCCCAAAATATCCTTAACCCTATAGTCAAAAATAAAATGGCTGCAACCTTGTAATTTGCAGCCATAGATGTCAATTGAGGTTTTACACAAATACGCTTGCGCTTTGGCCGCACCATTTTTCCCTCAGTTTTGGCTTTTCTATCTTGCCTGTGGGATTTCGGGGTATTTTATCGAAGAAGACCCTACGTGGGCGCTTGTAGCGGGGCAAGGCCTGACAAAATTCTATGACGTCCTCCTCAGTAAGTTCTCTCCCAGGCTTTAACTCTACTATGGCCACCGGGATTTCGCCCAACCGCCTGTCAGGCAGCCCTATCACTGCGGCATCCTTTATGTCTTGATGGGACCTCAAATAATCCTCTATCTCTACAGGAAATATGTTTTCTCCCCCGCATATGACGATGTCCTTCTTGCGATCCACAAGGTATATAAACCCATCTTCATCCTGACGTGCCATATCGCCGGTGTACAGCCACCCGTCTTTTAAGACCTTGCTTGTGGCTTCAGGGTTTTTATAATACCCTTTCATGACGCCTGGACCTTTAACTATGAGCTCGCCTATTTGTCCAGGTGGTACGGAATTCCCATTTTCGTCGACAATCATGACTTGCCAGCCATGACCCGGCAGTCCAATGGCCCCTACCTTGTCGATGTTGTCTAGGCCCAAGTGTACGCATCCAGGGCCAGTGGCTTCACTTAAGCCGTAATTGGTATCGTATTTGTGGTGGGGGAAGTATTTCTTCCATCTTTTGATGAGGCTGGGGGGAACGGGCTGAGCACCCATATGCATGAGCCACCACTGGTCCAGCTTATAATCGCTTAAATTTATCTCCCCTCGCTCGATGGCATCAAGAATATCCTGTGCCCAGGGCACCAGGAGCCATACTATGGTCACTTGCTCCTCGGATACCGCCTCGAGTATCCATTTGGGACTTACGCCTCTTAATATAACAGCCTTTGCTCCCACTATGAGGTTGCCAAACCAGTGCATCTTGGCCCCTGTGTGGTATAGAGGGGGTATGCATAGGAAATTATCCTCATGCGTCTGCATATGGTGGTGATTTTCGGTTATACACGCCGACACCAGATTACCGTGGGTTAAAACTATGGGTTTGGGAATGCCGGTAGTGCCAGAGGTAAAGTAAAGCGCTGCCTCTTCATCGTCAGACAGGTGCACATCCGGCGCATGGCTGGGAAAGCTATTTAATATGTCATAATAGTAATAATCTGCTGCTGTTAACTGCTTGTACCCTACAAATACCAGGTCCTGCAAACTTGTTTTACCGCGTATGACATCGACTCTTTCCTCAAATTCTGGTCCATAAACCAGTACTTTCACCTCGGCGGTTTCGAGGCATTTGAGTATCTCTTCAGCCGTAAACCTGAAGTTAAGCGGGACAGCCCAGGCACCTGCCTTCAAAATGCCAAAATACACGGGAAGCCACTCAAGGCAGTTCATGAGTAGTATAGCCACCTTATCCCCTTTTTTGATACCACGCCACAACAAAAAATTGGCAAACTTATTGGCGTTATCATCAAATTCTTTCCACGTGATTTGACGACGGGTACCTGCTGCCGGATCCCGTTCTATGAGGCTGACTTCATCAGGATAGATTTGAGCGTTCATGGAAAGCATATTGGTGATAGGCATAAAAATAAGACCCCCCATTCTTCCGTCCTACTAAATGTCATTAGCCTCTTTTACAGCAACACGGTCTACCGTTTTACCGTATTTGCCATATTTACATTTTAAGGAGTTATATAGCTCCTGTCAAGCTGTGATTCATTACCCTGCCATTAAAATCGAGGGCATTCTGAGGTATTTTTGTAAATTTTAAAAATGTGGTCCCAAAAAACTTATAGAATTGCAAACAAAAACCTTATATAATTAGAAACAAAAATCATTAGTTAAAAGGGAGGGGATACAATGCCACTGCCGCCTTTTTTAGCGCCGGTAGGTAAAAGCGACCCTGATTTTGGGAAGGTTATCGAAGAGGTATACGCTTTATCGATGGGAGAGGGAGCCCTGGATCAAAAGACCAAGCTCTTGATTGCATTGGCTGTAGACGCCGTCCATGGAGCTGCTCAGGGTGTTACCAACATAGCCAGGCTGCTTAAGAGCATGGGCGTAACCGATGAAGAGATAAGAGAAGCACTTAGAATAGCCTATTTTGCTTCGGGAAATGCGATTTTGGCTTCGTATGCAGCGGCTTTCCCAGAAAATAAGTGAAACTCAATTTTAAGGGAGTAACAAAAGATGGACAGGCTGGAACACATATTTGAACTTCAGGCGAAGTTTGACCAGGCTTTAATTGAGAAGCGCAATCTGGGTCATATCAAACCAGAAGAGTGGATACAAAAAGAGGTGCTTGCTATAGTTTCAGAGCTCGGCGAGCTTTTAAATGAGGTCAATTTCAAGTGGTGGAAAAACCCAAAGGAAATAGACTATAATGCTGTGAAGGAAGAGCTGGTGGATATACTTCACTTTTTTATCAGTATGTGTATAAAGGTAGGGATGACTGCTGATGACCTGTACCAGGCATACCTTATAAAAAACCAGGAGAACTTTGCTCGGCAAGAGGGTAGATCTAAAAAGACCGGTTACGAATGGGAGGCTGAATAGCCTCCATTTTTTTATTCCGTAGTACACTCAAAAAGTGTATATGGTGGTATATCCGTAAAAACTTTTCAATAGGCTATCTTGCACTATATTTCACGTTGTTTCATACAATGTATTACCGGAAAGGAGGCGGTTAAATGGCTGGCAATCAGATTGTACTTACATTTATAGGCGGCGACGCCAGGCAAATTGAAGCCATGAACATGGCAGTCAAGGAAGGTTTTATTGTAAAAGCAATGGGGTTTAAGGACATCCCCAGCGATAGCATAAAGGTATACAACAATTTAGAAGACGACTGCTTTATCTGTCACGCCCTTATACTCCCTATACCATATAAAAACAAGTACGGCTATATAAACATACCATCTGACCCGCAGTCCATAATTCTCGAACAGGTCATGAAAAAGGTGGAACCACCCACCATTATCATCTTGGGTAAAGCTGACCATGATATAAAAAAGCAGGCTGAAGAAAAGAACATACGCTTTTTTGACATCCTGGAGGAAGAATCCTTTGCCATACTCAATGCCATCCCAACTGCCGAAGGCGCTATCCAACGTGCCATGGAGAAAACCGATATAACCCTTCATGGAGCAAATGTGCTGGTATTGGGTTATGGAAGGATTGGAAGGTGTCTGGCCAGGATGCTAAAAGGCATAGGAGCGAGGGTAACGGTAGAGGCGCGAAAGCCAGAAGACCTGGCTTGGATATACGAAAACGGTTACAACGGCGTTCATCTCGATGATCTGGATTCCGTCTTGAGTTCACAACAGGTAATATTCAATACAATTCCACATCTCGTACTCACTCGTGAGAGGCTTAAAAAGGTGGATAAGGATGCTGTAATCATCGACCTCGCTTCAGCTCCGGGTGGTACTGACTTTGAAGCCGCAAAGGAATTTGGCATAAGGGCTTATCTTGAACTCAGCCTTCCAGGCATAGTTGCACCCAAAACTGCCGGAAGAATAGTGTATCAGGTGATAAAAGAATTGATAGAAAGGTCTCAAAAACTCGGTATAATAAGGGGGTTGTAGGCATGAAGCTTAAAGGCTTGAAAATAGGTTTTTGCGTTACAGGGTCTTTCTGCACATTTGACAAGGTGCTCATTGCGCTACAAAAAATAGTCGACGAAGGCGCTGAAGTGTATCCCATCTTCTCATATGCCGTCGCGTCGACAGATACGCGATTTACCGCAGCCGCCGATTTCAGGCAAAAGGTAGAAACCATTACCGGGCGTAAAGCCATTACAAATATAGTTGACGCCGAACCCATAGGTCCCAAAAAGCTGTTGGATGTGGTGGTTATAGCGCCCTGTACGGGTAATACCCTAGCTAAGCTGGTCAACGGTATTACCGATACGCCAGTGCTGATGGCTGCCAAGGCGCACCTTCGCAACCAAAGGCCGGTAGTTATAGCCATATCCACCAACGACGCTCTAGGTAACAATGCTAAAAACTTAGGTCAAATCATGAACATAAAGAACATATACTTGGTTCCTTTTTATCAGGACGACCCATACAACAAACCCAATTCTTTAATTGCCGATATGGATAAAATAATAGATACCATACTACTTGCGCTTGAAGGAAAGCAGATTCAACCGGTACTTCTTGAGAAGAAAGAATAGAAATACGATCAAAATATGGGGGGGAATAAAAAAATGAAGGTTATAGTACAAAAATTTGGAGGTACCTCTGTAGCTACCCCCGATGTGCGAGCCAAAGCCGTCCAAAAGGTGATAAATGCAAGGAAGAGCGGTTATCATCCTGTGGTGGTGGTATCGGCCATGGGACGCAATGGAGCGCCCTATGCCACCGATACACTCATAGCTCTTGCAAAAAATGAGCACGTAGATACTCATCCCAGGGAATTAGACCTGCTCATGTCCTGCGGCGAAATCATATCCAGCGTCATTATGGTAAACGCTTTAAGGGCAAAGGGATACGAGGCTGTGGCATTGACAGGAGGGCAGGCGGGCATTATTACCGATAATAACTTCGGTAGCGCCAACATATTGAGGATAAACCCCGACAGAATATACATGTACCTTGAGATGGGTAAAATACCCGTTGTAGCAGGATTTCAGGGTGTTACCGAGGGCGGTGACATAACTACCCTTGGAAGGGGTGGCAGCGACACCACAGCTGCCGCACTCGGTAAAGCTCTTTCCGCTTCCTTTGTGGAGATATACACTGACGTAGACGGAATCATGACAGCTGACCCCAGGCTGGTACCAAACGCTACTGTGCTAAAGCACCTGACCTATTCCGAGGTTTTCCAAATGGCCGACCAAGGCGCCAAAGTAATTCATCCTAAAGCCGTCGAAATAGCCATGAGCTGCAGCATACCGCTCATCATCAAAAACATCAACGGCAATGGACCGGGCACCATAGTTTCATCATATGATGAGGGCAACTACGCTCAAGATACGGAGTATGACCCCAATCAGGTAGTCACCAGCATATCTCATATGCTCAACAGGACACAGGTCTTAATAGAGAACGTAAATCCCGAGTTCCAAAATATCATCTTAAGTCGGCTGGCTGAGAATGGTATAAGCATTGACCTCATCAATGTATTCCCGGATAAGATGATATTCACTATAGACGGCAATGATGCAGACAAGGCCAAAAGCATCTTTGAACCACTCATGTGTCGGTATTCCATGATACACAACTGCAGCAAGATATCGGCCATAGGCAACAGAATGAGAGGCGTTCCAGGGGTGATGGCCAGGGTCCTAAAGGCCTTGGTCAAAAACCAGATACAAGTGCTTCAAACCGCCGATTCCCATACCACCATTTCCTGCCTTATAAAAGGAGAAGATACCGCAAAAGCATTGATGGCGTTACATGACGAATTTAAATTGCATGCTCGATGAGCCTTAATTAAAGGCTCATTTTTTATGCTTGTTTAGGAAATACTACCCTTATGAAAAAGGCAATTTCAATTGGTGGATTACTTATTTGCTTATGGAGGGTGCCATGTTTAACCAAAATGAAAAACCCACAACAGAATACGCTGATGAAAGAGAGCCTTTTATATATCCTCAGGCAGGCAATATAAAGGAATTTGGGACTGTATCGGGGCCGCTGGAATTGAACAGCGATATTCACTGCCTGACCATCATAGGCCAAATAGAGGGGCATATAGCGTTACCACCTCAAAACAAAACCACAAAGTATGAACACGTCATCCCCCAGCTGGTTGCAATAGAGGAAAGCAAAAACATCAAGGGGTTACTGCTCATTTTAAATACCGTAGGGGGAGACGTGGAAGCCGGCTTGGCAATAGCTGAAATGATAAGCACAATGTCCAAACCCACGGTATCCCTGGTCTTAGGGGGAGGACACAGCATAGGTGTGCCCTTGGCTGTCAGCGCCAACTGCTCTTTCATCGCCCCCAGCGCTACCATGACTATTCACCCCATACGCATGACCGGACTGGTGGTAGGGATACCTCAGACCTATGAATACTTAAACAGGATGCAAGACAGGGTAGTGGACTTCATTGTGCGCCACTCGAGGATCACGAAAGAAAAGCTGAATGAGTTGCTTGTAGGGACGGGTGGGCTATCGAGCGATGTGGGAACGGTGCTCATTGGTGAAGAAGCGGTGCGATGCGGAATAATAGACTATGTGGGGGGCGTTAAAGAAGCCATGTCAAAGCTCAGAGAGTTGATATCCCAAAGCCAAGGGGGAGATATGCATTGATACTGCACACCATCGTCCCTCTCCAATTCGTATTTGGCAACTTTACGGGCCAAATATCTGATGCCCGCATTATAGAATGGAATAACGTAAAGCTAGAGGTGTTGCCCGCCGGGGAACAAAAGTATCAAATCAACCGAATATTGAGCACCAATCCGTTTGATTATTTAAACCCCAAGCTGCAGCCAGGAACCCTAATACGGCTTGAACCTAAAATATAGCATTTCTACTCTTGTAAAGCCCAGGTAAACGAATGCCTGGGCTTGTTCATTATTAAATCCATATGGCATTCTTGTTTGAAGAGTGATATAATGATAACGTTCATTAATTGAGTAGGGGAGGCGAATTTGTTGAGCCTTTTGTACGCAATCTTTCTTGGAATACTGCAAGGGCTTACAGAGTTTTTGCCAATAAGCAGTTCAGGACACCTGGTTATAGCGCAGGAGGTTTTCAAGATTGAAGGTGCAAGCCTGGCTTTTGATGTAATACTCCATGTGGGCACCTTAGTGGCAGTACTTATATATTACTGGAGGGATGTTTTAAGTCTCATAAGCGAATTTTTTGTACTGATAGGAGATTACATAAGGGGCAAAAATCCCAAACTGCTCGATCATTCAAGGCCTTATAGGGTTCTTATGGTCATGATAATAATAGCCACCATACCCACCGCTCTCATCGGAATAATTTTCAATGACTTGTTTTCTAGGCTGTTTGAAACTGCTGATTTTGTTGGCTTTGAACTTATTGTTACCGGCATACTATTGTGGATAGCCAACGGTATAGTGGGCGGCAGAAAAGACTTAAAGAACATGACCCCTCTAGATGCGGTAACCGTTGGCCTCATGCAGGGGCTGGCCATCACCCCCGGTATATCGCGTTCGGGGGCCACCATCTTTGGAGGGCTTATCAGGGGCTTAAGCCGTGAGCTGGCCACGCGCTTCTCGTTTCTGCTGTCTATCCCCGCAATATTGGGAGCGGTAGTGTTGGAAGGCAAGGACGCTTTCGAGAGTGCATCAGCCATACATGAAGTTATGCCGGTACTGGCAGGCTTTTTGGCTGCGGCTGTGTCAGGGTATCTAGCCATTCATCTCTTGATCTCGGCATTGCAAAAAAAGAAGCTCAACTATTTTTCTTATTATTGCTGGGGACTGGGCATCCTGACCATTATATATACGTGGTTTGTGGCGTAAAAGGTAGCAGGAATTACAAGGGATGGTGTAGAATATTAATACAAGGGTGATTTCGAATGTCGAAGAAGAAAGAAAGGAGCTCAAAAAGCGATAGCCGAATATACCATGAAGTGATAGGAGTATTGCTGATTGGGGTAGGCCTTTTTGCGCTTATAAGCATATATACCAATCAGGCGGGCATTGTGGGTAAATACCTCAAGCAGATGGTCATGGGGTTATTTGGCCTTGTCGGGTACGCCATCCCGCTCCTGCTGGTTATATCCGGTATGCTAACCATACTGGCTTATCGCAAGAGGGTAAACAAGCTAAAGCTTTTGCTCATTGTCCTTACCGTGGTATTTGTAATGTCAATCACTCATATATCGTACTTTAGCCATTTTGATTGGACCAGTATAACAACTTTTGTACATTCGTCCTACATTAAAGGGCAAGAGGTTAAAGGTAGTGGGGCATTGCTGGCTCCCTTTGCGTTTGCTATATACAAGCTGTTTGGCCTGGCAGGCAGCTACGTGCTTTTAGGCGCTTTTGTGGTCATCAACCTGCTGCTGCTGACCAACTTGTCGCTTAGGGACATGGGGCATAACATATACAGCTCTATAAAACCGGTGCTTCATAAGCGGTGTAAGCCCTTTGTAGGGAAAACCATACCTGTTGAGGAATTTAAGAAAAAGAATGGTGAAGACCTGCGTCCGCTCAATGTAGCATTTGAACAAAAAAACGAGGCACTACCGCTTACAAGGCAGAGGGCGAAAAAGCGGGAAGGCAAGGATGGAAATCAGCAACAGGAAGCACAGCCCCAGAATGCTCGCCTAGAAGCGCTGCAGAAAGAGGGGTACATAATCCCTCCACTGGACTTGCTAAAGTTGCCCCCTGCCAGCTCCAATGATAGGGAACAGGACAAAATAGCCGAGAGCAATGCCAAATTGCTTGAGGAGACTTTAAGCAGCTTTGGTGTCAGTGCAAAGGTTACGCAGATAAGCCGAGGGCCAGTCATCACCAGGTATGAGCTTCAGCCCGCTCCGGGGGTAAAGGTGAGCAGGATCGTCAGCCTGGCCGATGACATAGCGCTCAACCTGGCGGCTCCATCGGTACGAATAGAAGCCCCCATCCCGGGTAAAGCAGCTGTTGGGATTGAGGTACCCAATCGGGATGTCTCACCCGTTTTATTGAGGGAAGTGCTGGGCTCAGAGGAGTTCATCTTTCACCCTTCCAAGTTGGCGGTGGCTTTGGGCAAGGACATAGCCGGTAAAAACATCATTGCCGATATTGCCAGGATGCCCCACCTGCTTATAGCCGGAGCCACAGGATCTGGTAAAAGCGTGTGTATAAACACCATTATAGTAAGCATACTCTACAAGGCTTCGCCTCGAGAGGTTAAATTCATCATGGTGGACCCGAAGGTTGTGGAGCTTAACCACTATAACGGCATTCCACACCTGCTAATACCGGTTGTGACCAATCCCAAAAAAGCGGCCGGAGCTCTCAATTGGGCGGTACAGGAGATGGTATCGCGCTACAACCTGTTTGCCGATGCCGGGGTAAAGGATATAGAAGGTTACAACAGCATTGTGGAAAGCGAGGATGAACGCCTGCCACAGATAGTGGTAATCATAGATGAGCTTGCTGACCTGATGATGGTTTCACCTTCTGAAGTGGAAGATGCCATATGCCGCCTGGCACAAATGGCGCGGGCTGCAGGAATCCATCTGGTGATTGCCACGCAAAGGCCATCAGTGGACGTTATTACCGGGCTTATAAAGGCGAACATCCCATCGCGTATCGCTTTTGCGGTTTCTTCACAGGTTGATTCAAGGACTATACTGGACATGAACGGGGCTGAGAAACTGTTGGGGCGTGGCGACATGCTGTTTTATCCGGTGGGCGTCAATAAACCCATAAGGGTTCAAGGATGTTTCATTTCAGAGAAAGAGGTAAAAGCGGTTGTTGAGTACATTAAGAGCCAAAATGGCGCTCCTCTCTATGATGCTGACGCCATGGAGAAGGTCGAGGAGGATGATGGGAAATCGCATAACTTAGGCGAGCATGACGAGTTGTTGCCTGAGGCCATAGAAATTGTCATAGAAGCCGGACAAGCATCTATTTCTATGTTGCAAAGGCGGCTGCGCATAGGCTATGCACGTGCAGCCCGGCTTATAGATGAAATGGAGGCACGGGGAATAGTGAGCGGTTTTGAAGGCAGTAAGCCCCGAAGCGTTCTCATAACCCGCGAAGAATTTGAAAGGCTGTACAAGGATGCAAAATAGGAGGTTGCGTATTCTACCCAATGAAGATAGGAATGGTCTCTCTTGGATGCGACAAAAACAGGGTTGATGCGGAGGTCATGCTGGGGTTGCTTTCTCAGGCTGGCCATACCATCGTCAATAAACCCGAAGAAGCAGATGTCATAATTGTTAATACTTGCGGCTTTATCGACCCGGCTAAAGAGGAGTCGGTAGAAACCATACTGGAGTATGTGGAGTACAAAAAGGCTGGGAAATGCAGGTTGCTGGTTGTGACGGGATGTCTGGCACAGCGCTATTCAAAGGAGCTGATGGATGAGATACCCGAAGTGGATGCAGTCATAGGCACCGGGCGTTTTAACGAGATTGTGGATGTAATAAATCAGTGCGAGTTAAAGCATGAACGCTTGATGGCTGTGAACAAGCCCAAATTTCCCAACGTTAAAGGCATAGTCAGGGTGCTTACCACCCCATCCTACACGGCTTACCTTAAAATATCTGAAGGGTGTAGCAACTGCTGTACCTATTGCGTCATACCACAGCTCAGAGGTCCTCATGTTAGCCGTCCTATGGATGAGGTGTTGGAGGAAGCCCAAGCCCTTGTGGACAGGGGTGTAAAGGAGATAATACTGGTTGGACAGGATTTGACTAGATACGGTCAAGACCTGGAAGGAGACGTGTCGCTGGCAAAACTGCTTAAAGAGCTGGTTAAAATCCCTGAGCTGGTGTGGATTAGGCTGCTTTATTGTTACCCTGACCGGGTGAGCGATGACCTCATCAATGCCATAGCTTCAGAGGAAAAGGTGTGCAATTACATCGATATCCCCCTACAGCACATCAATCCTAAAATACTCAAGAAAATGAATCGTCCAGCTGATCCACGGCAAATTCGGAGCCTTCTTATAAAGTTGAGGGAAAGAATACCCGACATAATCATTCGTACTTCCCTAATCGTGGGATTTCCTGGTGAGGGAGAACAGGAGTTCAAGGACTTGATCGAATTTGTAGAAGAATCGCAGTTTAGCAGGGTGGGGGTGTTCACATATTCAAGAGAAGAGGGAACGCCAGCTGCCAACTTCCCTGAACAGGTGGACGAAAAAACAAAAGAGGCTCGAAGGGATATTTTGATGAGCATACAGCAGAAAATATCCAAGAGGCTTAACCGCAAAAGAATCGGTCAGGAGTGCAAGGTGCTCATAGAAGGCACAAGCTCCGAAGGCATTTATTTTGGCAGGTCGTACGGCGAAGCACCAGAGATAGACGGCCAAGTATTTGTGATGAGCAACAGAAAACTTAAAGCCGGCGACTTTGTCGAGGTCAAGATAACCAAGGCTTACGAATATGATTTATTGGGGGAAGACTATGAATCTAGCAAATAAGATAACCGTTATTAGAATATTGTTAGTACCCATATTTATGGCTTTATTGCTTGCCGACTTTCCTTACAGCAACGTTGTAGCAGCGCTCATATTTATCGTGGCAGCCAGTACCGATACGGTGGACGGGTATATTGCCCGAAAAAGAAACGAGGTCACCAATTTTGGTAAGTTTATTGACCCTCTCGCAGATAAGATACTGGTAACAGCAGCTCTAGTCATACTTGTGGAGATGGGCAAGATATCCTCGGTAGTGGCCATCATAATAATAACCAGGGAGTTTATAATCACCGGTTTTAGGGTGTTGGCTGCTTCAGAGGGAATAGTCATAGCGGCAAGTTGGTGGGGCAAGGCCAAAACCATCACTCAAATAGTGGCAATAGTGGCCATCATGCTTGACAATATACCCTTTAAATGGATAGGTTTTCCATTTGATAGGGTAGCGCTGGCACTTGCTGTGGCCATCACCATCATATCGGGCATAGATTACATTTACAAGAATATTCATATACTCAACCAATAAAAGGAGATGGGGATGTATGGATGCTGAAATCATTGCGGTGGGCAGCGAGCTTTTGCTTGGCCAGATCGCAAACACCAATGCCCAATACATTTCACAGCGCCTCTCGTCGGTGGGCATAAACGTTTACTATCACACGGTAGTGGGGGATAACAGAAGTCGCCTGCTACAAGCACTGGAGATTGCCTGCAAGCGTGCCAACCTCATAATCACCACCGGTGGGCTAGGACCTACCATGGATGACCTGACAAAGGAGACCATTGCCGAATTTCTAGGGATAGAGCTGGTGCTACATCAGCCAAGTGCCCAAGCAATACGTGAGTTCTTTGCAAAACGAGGTAGAACCATGACCGAAAACAACCTAAAGCAGGCCATGTTTCCAAAGGAGGCCATCATTCTCCCCAATGATGTGGGGACAGCTCCAGGGGCCATTATCGAAAAGGATGGCAGGACGTTTATCATGTTGCCAGGTCCCCCTTATGAGATGCAGCCCATGTTTGAAAACCACGTACTGCCATATTTAGCTCAAAAGGAAGACCAAAAGATATTTTCAAGGGTCCTCAGGATATACGGCATTGGAGAATCAGCGGTAGAAGAGATGATAAAAGACCTGCTTGAAAGCCAGACCAATCCCACCATTGCGCCTTTAGCGGCATATGGTGAAGTGACGCTGAGGCTGACGGTCAAGTGCCACCGTTCCCAAGACCCGCTTGAATTTATTAAACCACTTGAAGATGAGATACGTAAGCGCCTGGGGCAGGCAGTATACGGCGTGGATGATGACCGCTTGGAAACGGTAGTGGCCAGGCTGCTCAAAGAAAAGGGGTTGACCTTAGCGGTGGCTGAATCCTGCACAGGTGGCCTGATAAGCAACCTGCTCACCGATGTACCGGGAATTTCGGAAAATCTAATTGAGACATGCGTCACTTATAGCAACCAGGCTAAGATGAACAGATTAGGAGTAAAACCCGAAACGTTAGAGGTTTATGGCGCTGTAAGCCCACAGACAGCGCAAGAAATGGCTGAAGGAATTGCCAAGACCAGTGGAGCTGATATAGGTCTTGCTGTAACAGGCATAGCAGGGCCCAGCGGTGGAAGCCCTGAAAAGCCTGTTGGGCTTGTGTATATTGCCATCGCCATGAATGGACAGGTGGAGGTAAAGCGCTTCCAAAATCAGGGCGACAGAAAACGCATCAAGCTCTCTACTGCCAATACAGCACTGGACCTGCTACGCCGAAAATTGCTGGAGCTTTAAGATGACGTGGGCTTTTAATGCTTGACCCTCTCTATAGATTGGATTATAATTGAATTAAGAACGTGTGTTCGAGAAAATAACAGAGAGGCAGGTGAATACCTGGCTCAAAAGCCGGGTTTGAAGAAATGGATAAAGCAAAAGCGCTTGAGCTGGCTATCAGCCAGATAGAAAGGCAGTTTGGCAAAGGGTCGATCATGAAGCTGGGTCAGTCCAGCCACATGAACGTGGAAGTAATATCGACAGGCGTGTTGGACCTGGATATTGCGCTAGGGGTTGGTGGATTGCCGAGGGGTAGGGTGGTGGAAATATTCGGCCCTGAATCCTCGGGTAAGACAACGGTGGCACTGCACGTTATTGCCGAGGCTCAAAAAGCCGGCGGCATAGCAGCGTTTGTAGATGCCGAAAATGCGCTGGACCCTCAATATGCCAAGAATCTTGGCGTCGATATAGATAATCTACTGGTTTCGCAGCCTGATACCGGAGAACAGGCCCTTGAGATCACCGAAGCCCTTGTACGCAGTGGGGCTGTTGACGTGATTGTCGTCGACTCGGTGGCGGCTCTGGTTCCGCGAGCCGAACTGGAGGGTGAAATGGGCGATTCATATGTTGGGCTGCAGGCCAGGTTGATGTCACAGGCGCTGCGCAAGCTGTCAGGTGCCATAAACAAATCCCGAACAGTGGCTATTTTTATAAACCAATTGAGAGAAAAGGTGGGCGTAACGTTTGGTAACCCTGAAACCACGCCGGGTGGGAGGGCACTCAAGTTTTACGCTTCAGTACGCCTGGATGTACGCCGCGTGGACACCATAAAGCAGGGATCTGAAACCATAGGCAGCCGTACCCGGGTAAAAGTGGTGAAGAACAAGGTAGCTCCTCCTTTTAAAGAGGCGGAGTTTGACATCATATATGGACAAGGCATATCCCGGGAGGGCAGCATCTTAGACTTGGCGTGTTCTATCAATATTGTTAACAAGAGCGGCGCCTGGTATTCGTACGGTGATATAAAACTTGGACAAGGAAAAGAAAATGCCAGACAGTTTCTTAAGGAGAATCCCCACATAGCTGCCGAGATTGAACAGAAGATACGCGAGGAGTTTAAACTGGGACGAGTTGCAGGAGCTTCTGCTTCCAGTGAAGACTTAATAGAATAAGGATGGCAATATAAGGATTTACGGAGCTTCAATGGTTGACATGCATCAGTAAAAGATATACAATTAAATAAGCGGTTTATAACCCATGATAGACCCTGTTGATATCCGTATATTTCCCCAATGCCCGCTGGGATGCACGGGATGAAGCAGTGGTTTGGTACCGACAGCGCTCCATTGAAGTAGTGAGGAGGTGTCCATTAATCCGTGCTAGAAGTACTACTAATGGGTCTTGCCCTGGTAGTAGTAGCCATTGGAGCGGGCGTCCTGGGATACAATTACCGAAAGCGGATTGTGGAGGAAAAGATAGGTGATGCCGAAGAGGCCGCCAGAAAGATCGTGGAGGAGGCTAAAAAGCAGGCCGAAGCCTTAAAAAAGGAAGCTTTGCTGGAAGCGAAAGAAGAGATTCACAGGCTGAGAAGTGAATTTGAAAGGGAGAGCCGTGAAAGGCGGAATGAAATCCAAAGAATAGAACGCAGGCTCCAGCAAAAGGAGGAGAGCCTTGACAGGAGAGCCGAGGTCCTGGAACAAAAAGAGCAAAACCTAAACAATATGCAGAAAGAAATTCAGAAGATGCGCGAAGAGGTAGAGGAGCTGTACAAGCGCCAGGTAAGCGAACTTGAGCGCATCGCACAGCTTACCCAGGACCAGGCTCGAGAAATCCTATTGGGAAATGTGGAGAAGGAGCTTACCCATGAGATAGCTGTGAAAATTCGAGAGTATGAGAACAGGCTGAAAGAGGAGGTTGATAAAAAGGCTCGCGATATAATATCTCTTGCCATCCAGAAGTTTGCCGCTGATCATGTAGCAGAATCCACCGTTTCAGTTGTGGAGCTTCCCAACGATGAGATGAAGGGCAGAATTATCGGGCGAGAAGGACGTAATATCCGTACTTTAGAGACATTGACGGGTATTGACCTGATAATCGATGATACTCCAGAGGCTGTCATTTTGTCAGGATTTGACCCCATAAGGAGGGAAGTAGCCCGAATCGCCCTTGAAAAGCTCATACTGGATGGGAGGATACATCCTGCACGTATAGAAGAGATGGTAGAAAAAGCTAAAAAAGAAGTAGAAAACCAGATACGTGAAGCGGGCGAGCAGGCTATATTCGAAGTGGGTGTGCACGGTATCCATCCGGAGCTGGTCAGATTGCTAGGCAAGTTAAAATACAGGACCAGTTACGGTCAAAACGTTTTAAAACACTCTATTGAAGTAGCTCACCTGGCGGGTGTAATGGCGGCCGAGTTAGGGGCCGACCAAAAGCTTGCCAAACGTGCTGGACTGCTGCATGATATAGGAAAAGCGGTGGACCACGAGGTGGAAGGTTCTCATACTCAAATCGGAGCCGAACTGGCTAAGAGGTACCGCGAAAGCGCCGATGTGGTGCATGCCATAATGGCTCACCACGGCGATATAGAACCCAATACTGTCGAAGCGATACTTGTACAGGCGGCCGATGCTATATCTGCGGCAAGGCCGGGAGCCAGGAGGGAAACTCTGGAGGCCTATATCAAGCGATTAGAAAAGCTTGAGGAGATTGCCAATTCTTTCGCAGGAGTAGAAAAATCCTTTGCAATCCAAGCAGGACGCGAAATCAGGATTATAGTAAAGCCTGATAAGGTAAGCGATGACCAGGCGCTCTTAATGGCTAGAGAAATAGTGAAGCGTATAGAAAAAGAGCTGGAATATCCAGGGCAGATAAAGGTTAACGTTATCAGAGAGACTAGAGCTGTTGAATACGCAAAATAAGGTGTGACGCACGTCACACCTTTTTAAATAAAATTTGATACCCAAAAGAAGGATTTTTCTAATAAATGTAGAATATACAAAATACGGAAATATTCAAAACAAAAAATAAGCAATAGGGGGTCAAGTCATGGAAGTATTAAAGGTGTCAGCTAAATCCAATCCTAACGCTGTTGCAGGGGCGTTAGCAGGCGTTTTACGTGAGAGGGGGTCAGCAGAACTTCAAGCAATAGGGGCAGGGGCCATCAACCAAGCTGTAAAAGCAGTAGCTATTGCAAGAGGTTTTGTAGCACCCAGCGGTATAGACCTGATATGCATCCCCGCCTTTACCGATGTCATAATCGACGGAGAAGAGAGAACAGCTATAAAACTAATTGTTGAACCTCGATAAAACCTACCGCAAGGTAGGTTTTATTTTTGCTGTAGACTTACAGCGGGCACCATATTCACATATACTAAAAAAGTGGAGGGCCCGTTTTTTGTATTATATTAATTATTTGGGGGTTTAGCAAGGGATATGCACAGACAATTCTTTGTGATAGACGGCCATTGTGATACATTAAGCAAGCTGGATGACATAAACAACCTGGAATACCGGAGCAATAATCATGTATCCTTATCAGGGCTTTATAAAGGTAAGGTGGCTATCCAGTTCTTTGCAGCGTGGATAGACCCCTCTTCTCCTGGCAGCTGCTTGCATAGGGAGTTACAGCTTATCAAGAGGTATAAACGAATGCTCGATAGATATGCTGCTCATTTCTGCCCTGTGCTGTGCCTGGCCGATGCAGAAGATGCGTTTAATGTAGGCAAGATTGGTACCTTGTTAACGGTGGAAGGTGGAGACGTGCTGGAAGGAAGACTTTCTAATCTGGAAACGCTTTATAACGCAGGGGTCCGGCTTTTAACCCTTACCTGGAATCGCAGTAACCAGATAGCAGGTGCTGCAATGGATGACCAGAAAAGGTATGGTCTCACCTCTTTTGGCATAGAAGTTGTAAAAAGGATGAACGCGTTAGGAATGATTATAGATATATCGCACGCATCCGAAGAGGCCTTCTGGGATGTAATAGAGGTTTCCGAGCAGCCGGTTATAGCCTCGCATTCAAATGCTAAAGCAATATGTCCACACCCTCGAAATCTGGATGATGGGCAGATTAGGGCTATTGCAGCTAAAGGAGGGGTTGTAGGCATAAACTTTTATCCGCTTTTTTTGAGCAAAACAGGGGATGCTGGGATCATTGACATAATAAAGCACATAGAACATATCGCTGGAGTGGCTGGAACAGATTGTGTAGCCTTTGGTTCGGACTTCGATGGCATTGAAGCCCTTCCTCAAGGGATAGAAGGTCCCCAGAGTTTTCCTGATATAATAGAAGAAATGCTTAAACTAAACTATAGTGAGGAAGATGTAAAAAAGATATGCCATAATAACTTTTTGCGCGTAATGGAGAAGGTATTGAAGTAGCATACTACATTATCATCGAGAAAAGAGAGGAACAAAGGAGTGCGTATGATGACTTTTAACTTTGATGCTCAGAGCAAAAAAGGATGCTTTGCAGACCTGCATACCCATACCACAGCCTCTGATGGACTTCTCACCCCTTCGCAGCTTGTGATGGAGGCACTAAGGGTGGGCCTTAAGGCAATAGGCATTACCGACCATGATTCTACCGACGGCTTAAACCAGGCTATGGAAGAGGGACAACGGCTGGGAATCCAAGTCATACCGGGGGTAGAGCTCAATACCCAGGTAGATGACGAAGAAATCCACATCCTGGGCTATTACATACATCATGACCTTCCCTGGTTTCAGGATATGCTCGAAACCATCCGCCATTCCAGGTGGACAAGGGCTAGAAAGATGGTTGAAAATTTAAGGAGGATGTACAATTTAAATATATCCTTTGAAGAGGTTGAGCAGGAAGTCACCGACGGTGCCCCTGGAAGGCCGCACATCGCCCGTGCACTGGTTAAAAAGGGCATAGTAAAGGATGTTGCCGAGGCCTTTGAAAAGTACATTGGAACTGATTGCCCTGCCTACGAACCCAGGTATCGCTTAACTCTTGAAGAGGGCATCAAGGCCATCAAGGATGCCGGTGGGGTGCCGGTGCTGGCACACCCTGGCTTGCTCAAAGACCAAAAGTACACCATGATGGCCATAGAACTTGGAATCCAGGGCATCGAAGCCATTCACAGCAAACACACCCCAGAACAGTGCGAGTATTACAGTATCCTGGCTACCAAACACGGCCTTGTCGTAACAGCTGGCAGTGATTACCACGGCGAAGAGGGTGAGGATATGCCTAAGCTGGGCGATGTAAAAATTTGCTGCAGCGTGATAGAACAGCTCAAAAACCTTGCAAAAAAGTGATATATGTATCACAATCTTGCTGGTTTTGAAACAAAATTATGAATAAAACCATAGACGATAATGCAAATTCATGATATAATACATTGCAAAATGATAGATCGATTATTTAATCTTTCATTTAGGGAGGAATACAAATTGAGGCTGTCTGTCAAAGGTTCTTCCATTTCTGAATCTCTTACGCTGGCTATAGATGCCAAGGCAAAAAAAATGAAATCTGAAGGGATGGATGTTGTAGGGTTTGGAGCAGGTGAGCCGGATTTTGATACTCCGTCCTTCATCAGAGAAGCAGCAAAAGAGGCGCTGGATCGTGGCATGACCCGGTATACACCCGTGGCAGGAATTGCCCAGCTTAAAGAAGCCATATGCCGCAAATTCAAAGAGGATAATGGTCTAGACTATAAGCCGAACCAAATAATAGTATCAAACGGCGCTAAACACTCGCTCTACAACGCTTTTCAGGCAATACTGAACCCAGGAGATGAGGTCATTATACCATCACCTTATTGGCTGAGTTATCCCGAACTTGTTAAGCTTTCTGACGGCGTGCCGGTTTTCGTGGAGACCAGAGAAGAAGACGACTTCAAGCTGAGGCCAGAGGATTTTAAAAAGGCCATTACGTCTAAAACCAAGGCTTTGGTTTTGAACAGCCCGAACAATCCTTGTGGCTGCGTATATGACCGCAATGAACTTGAAGCCATAGCTGAAATAGCGGTAGAGAATCAGATATTTGTGGTCTCAGATGAGGTATACGAAGCGATGGTGTACGATGGCGCACAGCATATAAGCATCGCTTCTCTGGGGCCCGAGATAAAAGATTTGACCATCGTGGTAAACGGCGTATCAAAAACTTATGCCATGACAGGATGGAGGATAGGGTACGCAGCCGCCCATGAGGATGTGGTAAAGATAATGTCTAACGTCCAGAGCCATACCACTTCCAATCCTAACTCCATAGCCCAGTATGCAAGCCTTGCTGCTTTAACCGGGCCTAAGGACGAGGTCAAGGCCATGGTAGCTGAGTTCGATAAAAGAAGAAGGTTTATGGTCGAGAGGATCAATTCCATACCTGGCTTGTCTTGCAGGACTCCAAAGGGTGCATTTTATGTGATGATGAACATAAGCGAGGTGATAGGTAAAACCTATAAGGGTAGGCGCATAGAGGGCTCCCTTTCCTTTGCCGATGCATTGCTGGATGCCCAGATGGTAGCGGTAGTACCCGGTATAGCCTTTGGAGCAGACAACTTCGTGAGGCTGTCATATGCCGTATCTTTGGATAATATAAAGAAGGGACTGGACAGAATAGAGGCTTTTATTAAGGAGCTGGAAAGATAAAGTGGAAGGAGGTTAGCCTCCTTCTTTTTTCATTATTCAAAGGTGTGAACTGCATACACCAGCGCTTCATCCTTACGTTGATATTTACTTTGTTATTTTTATATGGTATTATATTGAATAAAACATAAAAAAACCAAAAAAATAATTCGGAATGAAGGGGTATATTCTATGGAATCGCACCAAGTATATCAAAATCCGCTTATCACTAGATACGCTTCAAAAGAGATGCTTGAGAACTTCTCAGATGATAAGAAGTTCAGGACATGGCGCAGGCTGTGGATAGCATTGGCCGAAGCCCAGAAAGAATTGGGGCTCAACATCACGCAGGAACAGATAGACGAGATGAAGGCTTATCAGAACTGCATCAATTATGACGTGGCACAGCGCAAAGAGAAAGAAGTGCGTCACGACGTCATGGCCCATGTCCATGCCTACGGTGAGCAATGCCCCCAAGCAAAGCCCATAATACACCTTGGCGCTACCAGCTGTTATGTAACCGATAATACTGATATACTCATAATGATGGATGGGCTCAAAATCATAAAGAGCAAGCTTTTGACCTGTATGCACTACTTATCCGAGTTTGCCCTAAAGTACAAGGATATGCCAACGCTGGGTTACACGCATTTTCAACCGGCCCAGCTCACAACGGTAGGGAAGAGGGCATGCCTGTGGCTTCAGGACCTTATGCTTGACATGGAAGAATGGGAGCAGGTATGGAGCAGCATACGGCTTCGCGGCGTTAAAGGTACCACAGGTACACAGGCCAGCTTTCTTACGCTGTTTGAGGGCGACCATGAAAAAGTAAAGCTGCTGGAAAAGAAAGTCCTTGAAAAAATGGGGTTTGACCGTGCCTATCCGGTTACCGGCCAAACATATCCAAGGAAACTTGACAGCAGGATACTGAACTTGTTGAGCTCTATAGCCCAAAGCGCATACAAGTTTGGAAATGACCTGCGCTTGCTACAAAGCCTGAAAGAGCTGGAAGAGCCGTTTGGCGAAAAACAGATAGGGTCATCGGCCATGGCGTATAAACGGAACCCTATGAAGGCAGAAAGGATGTGCTCTCTGGCAAGATATGTCATGATAAATGCCTTAAACGCGCCTATGACCGCTTCTACACAGTGGCTTGAAAGAACGCTGGATGACTCGGCCAACAGGCGTATAGTCATAGCTGAATGCTTCCTAGCTGTGGACGCAATACTCAACATCTATATCAACATAGTTAGCGGCCTAGTGGTGTATCCAAAGGTCATCGAGAAGAGGATCATGGAGGAGCTGCCGTTTATGGCCACCGAATACATTCTAATGGAAGCTGTAAAGAGGGGTGGGGATCGCCAAGAGCTGCATGAGAAGATCAGGCAGTATTCCATGGAAGCGGCAAAGAGGGTGAAAGCCTTTGGTGAGGATAACAACCTCCTAGAGCTCATTGCCAATGACCCTGCCTTCAAATTGAGTAGGGAAGAGATACAGCATATAATGGACCCGCATAACTTCGTGGGAAGAGCACCTCAACAGGTGGAAGAGTTCATCTCGGAATATATAACTCCTATACTGGAGCGCAATAAGGAATTGATTAGAGGGAAGGTAGAAGTTGAGGTATGACCGCTGAAAATTTAAAAGCCATCAGAAACTGATAAAAAAGGAAAGGAGTGGTTTTTCTCACTCCTTTCCTTTTTGGCAGGGGAGGCAGGACTCGAACCCGCAACCAACGGTTTTGGAGACCCCCTCCCGCCCACGTCAGCTGCTCGCCCCCCGACCCCTTGCTTTAAGCGGCTTCCAGCCACTGGAAGGATTTACCTTCATGCTTTAGCCGTTACCTTTTCTTGTACCACAGTGCCTATCTGAATCGTTACCAATGATATCCAGCTTTAGGATGGCATTCCGTACAAAAACCGCTGTAAAGCCACGACCGCCTCTATACCCCTTCCTCCGTTGGTGATAATAATTATACATCAACAGAGAAAAGTATACAAGTCTATTTGACAAAGTTAGACAAGGGATTGCACAAGTTGCTGTTCTTCATTCTATTCTTTGGAAGGAAATTGGATATCGATGTAGAATATTATAACGAGCATATTGGTAACGACGATGTTACAGCTATAAATGGAAATGGTAATAGTTAAAGGCCTGATGTGGTTTCTTCCCCGAGAGAGTAAGGGGAAAAACATAGGGGGGTAAGTAAGACACGTATTGGTAATGCAGCCATCCTATTGGTCTTGATAATGACTATTGAGGGTAAGGCTACGGGCAGGATGCTTTGAAAATCGTCTAAATAGGTTTTCGTTGTGCCCATCATCCCGGGCCTGGTGGAGAAAGGCCGGGAGAAGTCAAGAAAAGGAAGAAGGAAAGGCAAGGTGAACAGCGATGAGCACTCCTCAGACAAAATTCCAACAACTTCTGCGTGAGCTATTTCAATTTGATTGCGCTGACCTGGATTTTGGCATCTATCGCATCATGAACTTCAAGCGGGCAATCATCGAGCGCTTTATCTCCGAGGACCTGCCGCGCTTGGTGAACGATGAGCTAAACAAGGGGGCACTGGCTGCGCAAAGTCAAGCTACACAAGAGCTGGATGCTGCCCGGAAAAAGGTGCTGGAAGCGCTGGGCGAAGATGCCCTCGATGCTGATGGCAACTTAGCCGAGAAATACCGTGAGACAAAGGCAGGAAGAGAATATCTTGTTGCGCAGGAACGGGCTAGATACGCAAAGGGCCGTCATGCTCTGGAGACGGCTATCTACAACCATCTTTATTCCTTTTTCAGCCGCTACTGGCAGGACGGCGACTTCATTTCCAAGCGTCGTTACTCCAAAAAGGAACGCTATGCCATTCCCTACAATGGTGAGGAAGTCTATCTCTACTGGGCCAACCATGACCAGTATTACGTCAAGACCGGTGAGTACTTCACCGATTATACCTGGAAGGCGCCCAATGGTGTAACTGTACACTTCAAACTTAAGGCTGCCGACGTGGAACAGAACAACATCAAGGGCGAGAGGCGCTTCTTTCTGCCAAGACTAGACGAAATCACCTGGGACGCCAACGCCAGCACCCTCACCATTCCCTTCGAGTTCCGCCCGCTCACCCAGGAAGAGCAGAGCACCTACGGTCAGAGGAACCAGCAGGAGGCTATTATTGCCGAAGCACTGGAGAAGATCCCAAAACGTCTGCCCAAGAACGCCCCTGAGGCTTTGGCAGCACTGATTGCCGAAAAGCGCCGCACCGACGGGACGGCAGTAACCCTGCTGGAACACCACCTGCGACAGTACACTCGGCGCAACACCAGCGACTTTTTCATCCACAAGGACCTGAAGGGCTTCTTATCGCGCGAACTGGACTTTTACCTGAAGAACGAGGTGCTCAACTTGGAGGAGATGGAAGCCGCGGGCGAGGGGCTGGCCGAGGGTTGGTTCCAACTCATGCGTCTGATCAAGCGCATCGGCCTAATCATCATTGAGTTCCTGGCACAGATTGAAAACTTCCAGAAGATGCTCTGGGAGAAGAAGAAATTCATCACCGAGACTTTTTACATCATCACTGTAGGCAACATTCCCGAGACGTTCTATCCTGAGATCGCCGAAAACGAGGCACAGTGGGAGGAGTGGGAGAAGATTTTGGCCATTGATACCCTGCCGGAAGATCTGTTTTCTGGCAACTGGCGAACTCCCGAAGGTCGTATCGCATTTCTCAAAGCACACCCTTCCCTACCGCTGGATACCCGCCACTTTTCGCCAGACTTCACCGACCGCCTGCTGGCGAGTTTTGACAATTTGGACGAAATGACTGACGGCCTCTTGGTACACTCCGAAAACTGGCAGGCGCTCAACCTGCTCCAAGAGAAGTACCGTAAGCGGGTGAAGTGTGTGTACATAGATCCGCCTTTCAATTCACCCTCAACGGAAATTCTGTACAAAAATGACTACCCACATTCTACTTGGTTGACACTAATGCACAACAGAATTGAAATTACCCAGCACTATCTCGATGACGGTGTTTACGTTATTGCGATTGATGAGAACGAACAAGAAAGATTAGGAATGTTACTTAGAAGCACTTGGTTATCAAGTTACAAGATAGTGTGTGTTTCAATACGTCACAATCCAAGGGGAATTCAGGGTAAAAACTTCTCTTACTGCCACGAGTATGCCTACTTTATTTATCCCTCAGATGAAAAAAAGTACATCGGAGAAGCGGAACGGGAAGAAACCGATGTCCGTAACTTGCGTGATAGTGGAACCGAATCCGATAGAGCAGATGCAAGAAATTGCTTTTATCCAATAATTGTTATGAATGGACAGATAGTTGGTTTTGGTGAAGTGGCTGAAGACACTTATCATCCTAAAGGAAGCAATGAGAGATTACCTGATGGACGAATATTAGTTTGGCCTATTGATACAAGGGGTCGGGAGAAGAAATGGAGATATGCTCGCCAATCAGTAGAACAGATTCTCGATAAACTTGAAGTGCGTAAGATACGAGGAAAATACGAGATTTATTTCGCAAAAGAGGCGGGGACAGTACGAACTATCTGGGAGAGTGCTAAGTTTGATGCAAGTGAATATGGCACCAAGATTCTCCAGCAAATATTCGGCACAAGGGAAATAGGTTTTTCTTTCCCTAAATCGCTGTATACACTCATTGAGACAATCCGCATTACTACTAACAAAAAAGATGATCTAGTCCTCGACTACTTCGCCGGCTCCGGCACCACCGGCCACGCCGTCATTAACCTCAATCGCGAGGACGGCGGGCGGCGCAAGTTCATCCTGGTGGAGATGGCGGATTACTTTGATACCGTTCTACTGCCGCGCTTAAAGAAAGTCACCTTCTCCCCGGAGTGGAAGGACGGCAAGCCTAAACGCATGGCTACGGCAGAAGAAGCCGAGCGGGGTCCGCGTATCATCAAGGTAATACGCCTGGAATCCTACGAAGACGCCCTCAACAATCTATTACCCTTCGACGAAAGCGGTGGGCAGGTAGCAATGCAGTTCGAGGACTACTTGCTCAAGTACATGCTTCGGTGGGAGACGCGCAAAAGCGAAACCATGCTGAATGTGGAAAAACTCAGCAAGCCCTTTGACTACTGCTTGCACATTTACTGCGATGGCGAGACTCGTGTTAAAAAAGTGGACCTTCCCGAGACCTTCAACTATCTCATCGGGCTGGACGTGGCAAAGCGGGAGGTGCTAGACGATAACGGTCGTTACTACCTGGTTTATCGCGGCATGACGCGCGAGGGCAAGCGCACCGTGGTCATCTGGCGCGAAACCGCAGGCTGGACAGAGGAAGATTACAAACGCGACCGCGACTTTGTGACCAAGCATAAACTCACTGAGGATGCAGACATCATCTATGTCAACGGCGATTCGCTCATCCCCGGCGCGCAGGCGCTGGAAGGTGTGTTCAAGGCAAAAATGTTTGCAGGCGTGGAGGGATAGGTATGGCAGAAGTACTCTTCAAGAAGGTTGATTATACCCTTAAGAAACTGGTTGAAGATATATCTATGGGAGAAATCGGGCTGCCTGATATTCAGCGTCCCTTTGTTTGGCCGATGACCAAGGTACGCGATTTGTTTGACTCGATGTATCGCGGCTTTCCCATTGGTTATCTTCTCTTCTGGGAAAATGGTTGTTCTGATACCCATCGAACGATTGGTACTGCTCCAAAACAAAAAGTGGCGCGTCTGCTCATCGTAGATGGCCAGCAACGGTTGACCTCATTATACGCAGTCATGAAAGCCGTGCCCGTGATTACAAAAGACTTCAAGTCCCAGCGGATAAAAATAGCTTTTCATCCGCTGAGTGAGAAATTTGAAGTCTCTAATGCAGCGATTGAGAAGGACGTAGAGTGGATTCCTGACATTAGCATTTTATGGCAACCCGATACGAAACCGCATGCTTTCAAGAGAAAATTCCTTGAGAAATTAGGAAAACGGCGCCCATTGACCGCCGAAGAAGAAGATATAATTCATGAGAGAATTGACCGACTGATCAAACTTGAAGAATATCCACTCACCGCGCTGGAGATCTCCTCTTCCGTTGATGAAGACAAGGTTTCAGAGATCTTTGTGCGTATCAATAGTAAAGGGACACCGCTCAATCAGGCCAATTTTATTCTTACCTTGATGTCCGTATTCTGGGACGAGGGTCGCAAAGAGCTGGAAGAATTTTGCCGGTGCAGCAAAGCACCCTCCCCGGATGGTAGTCCTTCGCCTTTTAATCATTATTTGCGCCCTAACCCCGACCAGTTGCTGCGTGTAAGCGTGGCGCTGGGGTTTCGCCGCGCACGCTTAGAGCATGTTTATTCCCTGCTTCGAGGGAAGGACCTGGAAACGCGGCAATTCTCCGATGAACAGCGCGTAAAGCAGTTTGCCTTATTGCAAGAGGCTCAGGCATACGTTTTGGACCTTCAAAACTGGCATGAGTTCTTCAAGGTGCTGAAAAGGGCAGGATACCCCTCCGATCAACTCATCTCCTCGCAAATGGCTGTTCTTTACACTTATGCATTGTGGCTTATAGGGAAGCGAGACTTCAAAGTAGATTTGTACCGCTTGCGTGAAGTGATGGCACGCTGGTTCTTTATGGCAACGCTCACGGGGCGTTATACAAGTTCGCCCGAAGCGCGGTTTGAACAGGATATGGCCTTACTGCGCAGCGCAAACACAGCCGACGACTTTGTCCGCATTCTAGATGAGCAGATTAGCGCCGTCTTGACAAAAGACTATTGGGAAGTAACCTTGCCCAACGAATTGGAAACCGCTGCTGCCAGGAATACTGCGCAATTTGCCTACTATGCCGCGCTTTGTCTGTTGGAAGCGCGGGTCTTGTATTCGAAGATGAAGGTGTCCGAGTTGCTAGATCCTACCACGAAGGCCAAAAAGACTGCTTTGGAACGTCATCATCTGTTCCCCCGCAAATACTTGCAACGAATAGGGGTTCGAGAAAAGCGTCTAATTAACCAGGTAGCAAACTATGCTTTGGTGGAATGGAGCGACAATATCAAGATTTCCGACAGAGCTCCCAGGGACTATGTGCCGGAACTAGAAAAACGCTTTGCTTCCGATGAACTTCAACAGATGTATGATTGGCATGGATTGCCTTCAAACTGGTACGAACTTGATTACGAGGATTTCCTTAAGGAACGAAGGAGACGAATTGCTCTTATTATAAAAGCCGGTTTTGAGAGGTTGGTGGTTGGCGCATGAGCAACGGGTCAACCCAATACCAAAAACTCGAAAACCGCCTGCTCCTGCTTTCCTGGCTCAACAGCTTGCTGGGTTACGAGAAAAACCGTGAACTGCTGGAGGACATGAAACAGGCTGAGGAAGGTTTTGATGCGCAGGGACGCAGCCATATTTACTACCGCCTTATCTCGCGCGGCAGCAAGCTCAAAATCTCTGCCGATGACCTTGCACGCTATGACGACAACATTCGCGCGCACCTGGCAGTCATTAATGCCCGCCGCACCCAGCCCATCACCCTCCGCTATTTTCAATACCTGGCAGCGCTCTACACGGAAATCGTCCTCGACCGCCTGTTCAACCACAAAGCGCAACTCCTGGCCGACCTGAACGCCTTTGTGTGCCAGCGCAACACAAAGAAATTGCCCGGCGAGCCGCAGGACGAGCCCTTCACTGAAGCCGACCTGACCAAGCTGGCTTACTGGATGGCTACGGGTAGCGGCAAGACGCTGATTCTGCATCTTAACTACTATCAATTCCTGCACTACAACAAGGAGCCGCTCGATAACATCCTTCTGGTCACGCCCAACGAGGGCCTGAGCGAGCAACACCTGGCCGAACTTGCCGCTTCCGGCATTCCCGCCCGCCGCTTTGACCTCAACTACAGGGGCTTGTGGAGCGACAGTAAACACACCGTGCAGGTTATTGAAATCACTAAACTGGTAGAAGAAAAGCGCGGTGGTGGGGTTAGCGTACCGGTAGAGGCTTTCGAGGGTCGCAATCTGATTTTTGTGGACGAAGGGCACAAAGGTTCCAGCGGTGAAGCCTGGCGCAAGTACCGCGATGCGCTTGGCAAAACAGGTTTCACCTTTGAATACAGTGCTACCTTTGGGCAGGCTCTCTCGGCGGCGCGCAACGATCCGCTTACTGCCGAATACGGCAAGGCCATCGTCTTTGACTACTCCTACCGCTACTTTTACGAGGATGGCTACGGCAAGGACTTTCGCATCCTCAACCTGCAGGATGAGATCGACGAGGCCAAAACCGATCTGCTCCTTCTGGGCAACCTGCTCTCCTTCTATGAGCAGCAGCGCCTGTTTGACGAACAAGCCGAGGTCCTGCGCCCATACAATTTGGAAAAGCCGCTCTGGGTGTTCGTCGGCAGCACGGTCAACGCTGTCTACAGCGAGAACAAACAGAAGCGCAGTGATGTGCTAACTGTGGTGCGTTTTCTCCATCGAGTGCTGGCAAACCGCGACTGGGTGGTCAAAGGCATCGAAGAACTGCTGGCGGGAAAAAGCGGTCTGATTACGCCAGACGGGATAGACCTGTTCGCCGGGCGCTTCCCGTACGTGCGCGAAACTGGCCTTACCGCCGAAGCCCTATACGATGACATCCTGTGGCGGGTCTTTCACTCCCCGGCCGGTGGCGGTCTGCACGTGTGCGACATTAAAAGTGCCGCTGGCGAGCTGGGGTTAAGGGCATCCGGCGCCGAGGAGTATTTCGGTCTCATCTACATTGGCGACACCGCGGAATTCAAAAAACTGGTGGAAGCCGATGGCGCCGGCATCACACTGGAGGAAGACGCTATCGCCTCCTCGCTCTTTACGGATATCAACCACCCCGACACGCCGATTAATATTCTTATTGGTGCCAAGAAATTCATGGAAGGCTGGAATTCCTGGCGCGTCTCCAACATGGGACTTCTCAACATTGGACGACGGGAAGGTTCACAAATCATCCAACTCTTCGGGCGCGGTGTACGCTTGCGCGGGAAAAACCATTCTCTAAAGCGTAGTGCTGCCCTTCCGGGCAATCATCCACCGTATATCAAACTGCTGGAGACACTCAACATCTTTGCTGTGCGCGCTAATTATATGGCTCAATTCCGTGATTATCTTGAACGAGAAGGGGTAGAGACCGAGCCGCTGGTTGAACTACCGCTCCCTATATGGACCAACGAACAGATGCTTCAGCGCGGGCTGGTGCTACCGCGTCCTGAGAGCGGCCGTGACTTTGCTACCGAGACGATACTCCTGCTCACCCCTGATGAAAACATCCGCCTGAGGGTGGATTTATCGGTCAAAGTGCAGGTACTGGAAAGCGGCGCGGTGGGCCTGCAGGACGCTCGCGCCCAAAGCGAATATAAGGCGACCACTATCCCGCCAGAAAGTCTGACATTGGTGGATTGGGAACAGGCCTACCTCGAGCTGCTAGACTACAAGGCGCGCAAGGGCTGGAGCAACCTGGTCATTCGTCCCGAAACCCTGCGCACTATCCTAGAAAAAGTTCCCTATACTCTGAAGGCAAGTGAAGCCGTGTTCCGTCCTCGTACCTTCACTGACCGCACCCGTTTGCAAGAAGCGGTCACAGCCATTCTGCGCAAGTACCTGGACATCTTCTACCGCCGAGCTCACGAGCGCTGGGACAGCCAAAACTTGGTCTATCGCCCCCTCGACCTTGATGATCCTAACCTGGCTTTCAACCGTCCGAGCGTGCAGGAAAAGAAAGCCGCCTACATCGTGCGCGTACCGCGTTCACACAGCGACCTAGTTACCGCCATCAAAAAACTGTGCGAAGATATGGATAAACTTATCAAAGAAGAAAACAGCGGCTTGCCGCGCCTCTACTTCGACCGGAGCATCTATCTGCCTCTGCTTCTCAAAAAAGGCAGTGTGCTCACTGCTGACCCACCGCTGCTGGAAGAGAGTGAAGAACGCTTCGTCCGTGACCTGAAGGACTACTGGGAGGCTGAAAAGGACAAGTCGCTGGCGGGAAAGGAAATATTCCTCCTGCGAAACTTGAGCAGAGGAAAGGGCGTGGGTTTCTTTGAAGAGAGCGGTTTTTACCCTGACTTTATCTTGTGGATTGTGGATGAGAAAAAACAGCGCATCGTCTTTATCGAGCCGCACGGCATGTTACACGCTAAGGCTTACGAGCACGATGAAAAAGCCAGTCTGTGGGAGCGCTTACGCGAGCTAGGAAAGGAGGTAGGGCGAAGAAGCGGTCGACAGGATATTACGCTAGATTCATTCATTATCTCAGCTACGCCCTACGATGACTTATACAAGCGCTACGATGATGGCAGTTGGGACCGAGACAAGTTTGCTAAACATCATATCTTGTTCCAGGAACGGAATCAGGACTATGACTATCTCTGTAAAATCTTCGATGGCTATTGCACCAACCGGCAGATTTCAGGGCTAAAGTAATTGTGCATGAACTGCTGCACCTTAAAGTGCCAAACCATAACCTGTTATTCAAAGCTCTTCTTAAAGCGTACTTAGACAGATATCGGTAGTATAAAAGGCCCTTGGGAAATACTCCCTGGGCCTTTTACTATTAAGTGGAGATTAATGCTTATGACTTTTTGGTTGAGCCTCTTTTGCCAGGCCTTATACTTCGTCTGACCAGTTTGATTACAGGTGAAGCAATCCTATGCTGATTTTCTATATCCATTTGTGCTAGTTTTACATAACGCGACGTCATAGCCATCGTACTATGTCCCATTTCGTACTTTAGGGCAAACTGGTTACCGCCGTTTCTAAGAAACATGATGGCAAATGTATGGCGTAGAGAATATGGTGTCACTTTAACGCCTATCTTTTTGCTGTACATGTATAACCGTTTAGTCCACATATGGGTTGTCATTGGAAGGCCGGTAGTGGAGTAGAATATCATATTGCCCCATTCTTCAGGAGTCATGTTAATCACTTCGCCTATGGCAGCAGCCGTAACAGGGGATATTGGAAGAATCCTCGCTTTCTTCACTTTAGAATACTCTTTGCGGACGTGCACAACCAACTTATCTAGATCTACATCATCAACTGTGAGGCTAAATGCTTCCTTGGGTCGTATACCCGTATCGAGAGTAAGAAGAATAAGGGCATAATCACGCAACCCTGTATAGGTCTTCTTGTCTATAGCTTTAAGCAGTTTTTCGAGGGTAGACTCATCCACATGGCGTACAGTTTCACCATCGTCTTTGCGTTTTTTGAGGCCAAGGTCTTTGAGTGGGTTGGACCTTAAATACGACTGTGCGACACAGAATTCAAAGAACGCATGGAGGTTAGAATAAGGTCGGTTGTAGGTAGCCGGCTGCTTATCCGCTTTAGACTTGAAGTATTCGATGAGAGCATCGTATAGCTTAGGATTCGTGATAACCAGGTTAACATCGAAGAACCTGGAAAAGTCCCTGAGTGTATCCCTGTAGTCTTTTATGGTGCGTTCCCTGCATCCTTCTGCTTGTTTTAGGCTAATGAATGTTTCATAGAGAGAAGCAAAGGTACGCCCGACATCTCTAGGCTTTCTTCCTTTTGTAGGCATAAAACAACCCCCTCTACCTCTTAGTTTCCAACGGAGAAAGAGGTAAGAGAGGGTTTTGATATTGTTACTTTGCGGCGGTTCTCAAACATCCCACCTTTTAATCCGATAGCCACAATTTTGTTGTTACCACTTACTTCATGAGTACCGGTCTACCTACGGTCTTAAAATTACCCATACTATAGACCGGTTCTCATTTAGCTCGATACATTAAGCATTAGACCGTTGGTCAAATTAGACATTGTCCTGTAACGTACAGTGGGATGAAAGCCGCATGGCGTCTAGCTTTTGGCAGGGGAGGCAGGACTCGAACCCGCAACCAACGGTTTTGGAGACCGCTACTCTACCACTTGAGCTACTCCCCTATATCATTTCCGTGACGGTTATTATTATATGACATTTGTATCCTCAAGTCAAGAACCCCCTTAATATTATTTTTACCCGTTTTGAAGCAAAAATTTCTTTTAGCCTAACACTTATGGCATTTTTTATGATATAATCTTCTAAAAAAGATAGCTTTTTAGAAGGAGGAACAAAGGATAAATGCCTGAAGAAAAAATAGACCTCCGTTTGGGATTTATAGGTGCCGGCAATATGGCAAGTGCCATCATGAGAGGAATTATAGCTCGCGGCATAATACGTACCAGTGATATATATGCTTTCGATATAGACAAAGATAAGTTGAAAAAGCTATCTGCAGAACTGGGGATATCTGCAGCGGAGGATAATTGTCAAGTGGTATCAAGTAGCGATATCGTTATTCTGGCTGTTAAACCCAATGCATACAGTAAAGTGTTGCAGGAGATAAAGGCTTGTCTTGATGAAAAACACATACTCGTCTCAATAGCTGCCGGTATTACCACCGATTTCATAAAACAGCTTATAGGTTACAAGTGCAAGGTGGTGCGCACCATGCCAAATACGCCGGCTCTTGTGGGGGAGGGTATGACGGCACTGGCCAGCAATCACAGCCTTTCACCAGAAGAATTGAAAGTGGTGAAGGATATACTGCTTTCCTTAGGAAAAGTTGAGGAGGTGCCAGAAAGCCTTATGGATGCCGTCACTGCCGTAAGCGGGAGCGGCCCGGCCTATGTGGCTTTATTTATAGAAGCTATGGCAGATGGAGGAGTGCTGGCTGGTTTGCCCAGAGACCTGGCATACAGGCTGGCCATTCAAACGGTCATAGGAACCGCCAAGCTGTTATCCGAGTGGGGGAAACACCCTGGTGAGGTTAAGGATATGGTGTCTTCACCCGGAGGCACTACCATCGAGGCTATACGCTATCTGGAAAAGCAGGGGTTTAGAAGCGCTGTCATCGAAGCGGTTAATGCATGTGCAATCAAGTCGCAAGCCCTTGGGAGAACTGCAAACCCAGGAAAGGATGAACAGCCTAGATGAAGGATGTTGTAATATACACTGACGGTGCATGCAGTGGGAATCCTGGCCCAGGCGGCTGGGCAGCTATACTGTCATACAAGGGTATTGAAAAGGAAATATATGGCTACGAAGAAAACACCACAAACAACCGGATGGAATTGATGGCTCCCATAAAAGCCCTTGAAATGTTAAAGGAGCCATGCAATGTGAAGATCTATACCGACAGTGCATACTTGTTCAATGCGTTTGATAAGGGTTGGATAAGCAAATGGCAGCAATGCAACTGGAAAACCTCAGACAAACAGCCGGTTGCTAATCAAGACCTGTGGAAACGGCTTATTGAGCTTGCTTCAATCCATAAAATCCAGTGGGTCAAGGTAAAGGGGCACAGCGATAACGAGAAGAACAATCGGTGTGATGAACTGGCAAGGCTGGCCATTAAACAGGCTACTTGCCAAAAGGCTCAAAATTGCTTGCAGGCTGAAGAAGAGAAAGGGCAATATAAGGGATAAACAACTATGCGCAAAATACAAGTTTTACGAAAAGTACAATTTACAGAACTGTAAAGGGGGCTTCTCGAGGTGTCTGAAAAAAAACAGTTTACTGCTCAACAGGATCAGCAAAATATACTTAAACTCCGAACTGTATTACAAGAACTCCCTGAATTTTGCAGAGACTTTTTCCGCGCCATCGAACCCAACACTTCAATACTCACGCGAATAAACTATGCCTATGACTTAAGATTGTTTTTTGAATTTTTAACAACGTATGTGGAGGAATTTGCACACATAACCCCTTTTTCAAGGTTTACGCTCGAAGACTTAAATAAAATTAAGGCTGTTCATATAGAAATGTTTCTTGAATACCTCTCCTATTACAGCAGGCCTTCTGTCCCCGATGTCGAGCACCAAAATCATGAACCTGGCAAGGCCCGCAAGCTGTCTGCTCTTAGATCCTTTTTTGCCTACTATTTTAAAAATGAAAAATTGGGCAAGAATGTGGCTGCCTTGGTTGACCTTCCCAAAATTCACGAAAAACCCATTATACGCCTTGAACCCGACGAAGTGGCAAAACTGCTGGATACCGTTGAATCAGGCGAAGGTTTAACTGAAAGGCAAAAGCGCTACCACCAGTACACACGATTAAGGGACTTGACCATATTAACTGTATTTCTGGGCACTGGTATACGTATAAGCGAGTGCGTGGGGCTTAATATATCTGACCTCGATTTTAACGTAAACGGTTTTAGAGTCACTCGCAAAGGCGGTAACCAGGTCATACTTTACTTTGGCGATGAGGTTAGGAAAACACTTCTTGAATATCTAGAGGAGCGTAAAAAAATAGAAGCCCTACCTGGACATGAAGATGCGCTGTTCTTATCCATGCAGAGGCGCAGAATAAGCAACCGGGCGGTGCAAAACCTGGTTAAAAAATACGCCAGGCTGGTATCCCCTCTTAAAAAAATCTCACCCCACAAGCTGAGAAGTACCTACGGTACCACCCTCTATCGTGAAACCGGCGATATATACCTGGTGGCCGACGTGCTGGGACACAAAGACGTCAACACCACACGCAAACATTACGCCGCCATCAGCGATGAAAAACGCCGTATGGCAGCACGGGTGGTAAAGTTAAGGGAGGATTGACCTCCCCCCTTTATTTCATTCCTTAAAAATTGAAAATCTTAATATACAGGTACAAATAACTTTTGTCCTACTCTTATATTGCAGGTTTTAAGTCCGTTTACTTCCCTTATCTGGCGTATGTATTCCCGAATATCGGTATGTGGCGGCAGGGTGCGCTTGGCAATGTGCCATAAGGTGTCTCCCTCCACTACCTCTACCTCTATCCAATCCACCTCGCTGGCGGCTTTTCCTCCGTTCCATACAGCTGCTAGAAGTAAAATAAAAAGAGCAGTGATTGCTGTCAGAAATAGGCAAAACCTGGTTTTAGATTTGATCCTGATCTGCCTTGACACGGCGTTTACCCCCTCATATTCCCTAAATCGGACAAAACCGAACATAAGTTCGTATTCTGTTTATATTCTACACGAACTCATGTTCGGTGTCAAGGAGGTGAAACGCACTTGTTTATAAAATTTCAACCTTCCTTTTTTGCTAATTTGACGGCTGTGCCAAAGGCCAATATTTCGGCAGCGCCTTGCATTATACTGGATGTGGAAAACCTTACTCCAATTACGGCATCTGCTCCTAGTCGTTCTGCTTCGTCTATCATCCTTTGTATGGCCATCTTTCTGCTTTGCTCAAGAAGGTCAGTATATGCTTTTATTTCGCCTCCTGCTATGTTCTTAAATAACGCTGCTATGTCCGAACCGATGTGCTTTGCCCTTACCGTGCTGCCGGTAACTATTCCCAGAGACTCAACCACCTCGTACCCCGGCACAAATTCGGTGGTAGTTATTATCATACATACCATCTCCTTCTTAAAATTATTTGTTATACCCTCTCAAAAATCGTAAAATTAAACACAACACAAAAATTTACAAGATACATGTTAAATATCGGTTTTGATAAATATACGGCATGATGCAAAGCAAAGTAATGCAGCTAAGGATATAAGCCCTAGAGAATAAACTGTATCGATCGTGCCTGATTCAAATATGCTGTAACCTAAAATATATCTAAATGTATTTATAAACTTTAAAGGTTTTAGCTGCCCAAGGACGGTAGTTAATGCAAGCATACCCAAGGATGTTAAAAGCGGTCTTACGTGATCGCTTGAGATGACTGAAAACATCAATGTCAGGCTGTACCAAAAGGCACCTCCCACTAAAGCGTGAAAAGTAAACTTTAATACCAGTGATACATCTATATGCTTATCTGCAAATATGGAGTATATGAGTGGAAGAAATCCTGCTGTTATGAGAATGAACATCAAAACTAGGAAGCCGGTGAAGCACTTGTTATAAAATACCTTAAGACGGCTGCTTCTGGTAAGCAAGAACTCCATGGTCTGATTTTCGCGTTCCCTCGCAAAAAGGGGAAACGCAATTACTATAGCAATAATGGGAATCACCTGACCAAAATTCTTGCCGTACCACTGTGTGGTTATAAAAAATTCCCATTCCTTAAGTTTTTCGATAAATACAGAATTAAGCCCAAATCTGGCCAGCATTTCATCGCCTTGCATGCTTTTTAGCATTGACACCGCCAAATTTTGAAAAGGCGCTACTATAAAGAACAGGACTAATACCAGTATCAATATAAATATGCTTCTAACTCTCATATCAAGTAGTTCCTTATACATGTCATTCACCTTCCTTTGAAAACATAGTGTCTTTCATGATTGCTTCAAAAATATTATCCAAAGATACCGGTTCTGGAGAAATACTTTGAGGTATTCTATCTCTTGTAGTTATACATACAAATCCGCCGGCTACACTTTTTAGTACATAGCCATTGCATTCTTCACGGGTGTTTGCTGTGTAAGCAACGTATTTCTGCTTTATATCGTCTATTTCTCCGTATTCTACAATTTTGCCACTTTTAAGGAAAATTACCGAGTCTGCTACTTTTTCAACGTCGCTTAATATATGAGAAGTGTATAGCACTGCCTTGTTGTCCAGTTGAAGGTTCCTTATCTCTTCAAGCACTGCATTTTGGACCAGCGGGTCAAGTCCCCATGTAGGCTCGTCTAGGATGTATAGTTCGGCATCTTGCGAAAACAAAATAGCCAGATAAAGCTGTGTATTCATCCCTTGAGATAGTTTGCCGATTTTCTGGTTCAAAGGGAGGTTGAATTTTCTTATATATTCAAATGCCCTCTTACTCGAGATATCCTTATTTATCGAGCAAGCCACCTTTATCATCTGTTCAACTGTCAACGAATCATACAGCGCCTTGGTTTCAGGCATATACGCAAACCTACCGTTTATTATAATCTTGCCGCTTGTTGGCTTTCTCAAGCCCGCTATACATTTTAAAATTGACGTCTTTCCTGCTCCGTTTGGTCCTACAATGGCCATTATTTGTCCAGGCTGTACCGTAAATGAAACATTTTCAACCGCTACTTTTTCACGGTATTTTTTTGTTAAATTATCAACTTGAAGGATCATTTATAAATCACCTGCCTTTTTAAGGTTACTAATCGTAAATTTTATTAACAAGCGATATTATTTCTGATTTTTTAACGTTCAGCATCTGAGCTTTTAATATGAGCTTTGACAGCTCGTCTAGCACCTCTCGTTGGGCTTTCTCGTCTGTCTTTACAACCATGTATCCTTCGCCCCTTTCGACCTTTACTATCCCCTCGCTTTCAAGCACTTTATATGCCTTTAACACGGTATGCATGTTTACTCCCAGGCTCTGGGCCAAAGCCCTTACTGAAGGCAGGTACTCTCCCGGTTTTATCTGCCCACTGTTTATAAGCGTTTTAAGCTTATCTACTATTTGAACGTATATGGGTACGGGTGATGAAAAGCTTATCGAAAACCACATTTTGAGCACCTCGTAGTATAGATTAAAACTTTATGTTTACTGTTATAGTATACTACAACAGTGCACACACGTCAAGATGCTTAATGGAATTTTAAGGAATGCGGTTCCGAACATGTGTTTGATTTTACAGTGTAGGCGTGATATAATAATCACATCCAGCAAATACAGAAAGGAGCTTAATAACAGCGATGTACCAAAACATCACCGATAAACAGCGAAAAGTACTGGAATTTATAAAAAAAGAATTGAAAAAGAAGGGCTATCCTCCATCTGTGCGCGAGATATGTGAAGGGCTGGGCATAAGGTCAACGTCAACTGTACACGGATATTTAGAGAGGCTAGAGAAAAACGGCCTTATACGAAGGGACCCCACCAAGCCAAGAGCTATAGAGATTCTTGAAGATACCACATTCTTATCAAATAAAGAAGTAGTCAATGTCCCCATAATAGGGCAGGTAACCGCCGGCAAACCCATACTGGCCGTTGAAAACATAGAGGATACCTTCCCCATCCCTGCGGAAATGCTGCCAAACAGCAATGTATTTATGCTAAGGGTCAAAGGCGAGAGCATGATTGAGGCAGGGATTCTGGACGGGGATTATGTGATAGTAAAACAGCAGCCACACGCTGACAATGGGGATATTGTGGTTGCCCTCATAGAGGACGAAGCCACCGTAAAGAGGTTTTATAAAGAAAAGGACCATGTAAGGCTTCAACCCGAAAACCGTTACATGGATCCCATAATAGCACGTGAAGTCAGCATATTGGGAAAAGTTATAGGCGTGATAAGGTTGTTTAATAGATAGCTATTTCGTCTTTCAATGAACATGATGGCAAGGTCGCTGCCTCCTGTAGTGCCAAAAATAGCGAAAATCAAGGTTGTTTAGAATTTAACAAATCCCCTCTCTGCCATCTCCGCCAGCACCTTTACCAGTGCAAATTTTACGTGCTCATAAGTCAAGCCACCCTGCAGGTATACCACATACGGTGGTACAAGAGGGGCATCTGCGCTGAGCTCTATCGAGGCTCCCTGCACAAAGGTGCCGGCTGCCATGATCACCTGGTGCTGGTAACCAGGCATGTCCCAGGGGTGAGGAACCACACGGCTGTCTACAGGCGAAGCCGACTGTATGGCTCGGCAGAAGGCGATGAGTTCTTCAGCGCCCTTCAACTGTATAGTTTGTATTATGTCATATCGCGGCTCATCCCACCTGGGCGATACCGTATATCCCAGCTGCTGAAACACCTTTGCCATAAGCATAGTGCCTTTTAGCGCCTCTCCTACTATATGAGGGGCGAGAAACAAGCCCTGATAAAACGGAGTATAAGGGGCAGCGTATGACCCCACTTCCCTCCCCACTCCTGGGCAGGTAAGGCGACAGGATAGCCTTTCGATGGCTTGGGTGGTACCCACTGCATAACCCCCTGTCGGTGCCAATCCTCCTCCAGAGTTTTTTATAAGCGAGCCCACGGTTAAGTCGGCACCCACATGGCTCGGCTCAAGTTCCTCGGTAAACTCACCATAGCAGTTGTCAACCACAACAAATACATCTCTTCTTTTGCTCTTTATGGCTTGTATAGCCTTTTCAATGTGGTATACCGACAACGAGGGCCTTGTGCTGTATCCCCTTGACCTCTGGATCAAAACGAGCTTTATCTTGTGGTCCTCTATCATTGATAACACAGCCGGTATATCAATACTCCCTCCGGGCGTTAAGTCAACCTGCTTGTAGCCCACCTTCCATTCAGCCAATGAACCGTGAGCTGGCTGCTTCCCTACTAGGCCAATGACCTGTTCCAGGGTATCATATGGCTTGCCGGTGATTGATAAGATGACATCGCCCGGCCTGGTCAATGCAAACAGGGAATCGCTTATTACATGAGTGCCGGAAGCCCACTGTGGGCGCACTAAAGCGTCCTGGCCCCCAAATACCGCTGCATACAGCTGATCTAGTGTATCCCGCCCTTCGTCTCCGTACCCGTATCCTGTGGATGGATAAAAGTGCCTCTGGCTGACTCCACATTCATTCATAAACTTTAAAATTCTGGCCTGATGATATTCTCGCAATGCCTCTATCCGTTCAAATGCTGTTTTTATTTCATCATGGGCATCCTGAACAAGCTTAACTACCTTTTGAGGTATGCCCATGTCTTTGTACAGCTGCTCCATCGATTTAAGCATCAAAGGCAAGGTCCCCCTTTAAAATGCGAAACCCTTTGGCCAAGCCCCAATACACTATGTTACGGCTTACAGAGCCAAAGGATTTCGACTCCTCGTTAGGCATTTAATTTTCAGATTCAGCAGCATTACTTTTTTCCTTGCTGGTATTCCCAGCGTTGTTAGCCGCGCTGTTGTTATTTCCGCTTGCAAAGTTAACCTGTCGGGCTGGGGTTACGGTCGAAACCGCATGCTTGTATATCATCATCTGTTTGCCTTCGCTCTCAAACAGGATGATGAAATTGTCAAAACCCTTAATCAGCCCTTTGAGCTGGAATCCGTTGATCAGGTGAATAGTGACAGGTATTCGTTCTTTGCGCAGCTGGTTTAAGTAAGCATCTTGCAAGAGAATAGTAGCCTTATTTGCCATTTCAATTAACCACCCTTCGAAAAATAATATGAATTTTATACCTTATTTTGTTAATATTATATACGATTTTTCAGCTGTTTAAAAGATGATTTTGGAAATTTATGTTCAACTTTTCTTTTATATAAGCCAGGCACTGTTCTACCAGAGCCTGGTAGGATTCCAACTCATCTACGTTTATCCATTCAATATCCTTTTGGGCTCTGAACCAAGTAAGCTGACGCTTTGCATACCGGCGCGTCTCTCGCTTTAATACATATATGGCTTCTTCAAGCGATATCTTCCCTTGGAAGTAGTCAATAAGCTCCTTGTAACCCAAACCCTGCATGGATATCATGTCTCGGGTATAGCCCTTGTCAAGCAGCCGCTTCACCTCACAGAGCAGTCCTTTTTGTATCATTTGGTCCACTCTCTGATTAATCCTCTCATACAGCTTTGCCCTGTCCATGGTAAGCCCTATCATAGCCACATTGTATCTATAACCCATTTTCTCTAGCTCTTGATTGTATTCCGACATGGGCTTGCCGGTAAGATGATATACTTCCAAAGCCCTGATAACCCTGCGCACATCATTAGGGTGAAGCCGTGCCGCCGTTTTGGGGTCTACAGCCTGAAGCTTTTTATGGAGGTATTCTTTACCCATGACCTCAGCTTCATGCTGGAGCTGTTTCCTGAGCTCTGGGTCATAGGATGCATCGGTAAAATTCATAGGATATAACAGGGATTTAATATACAAGCCCGTTCCTCCCACTACGATGGGCAACTTGTTTCTGCGGTGTATATCATCTATTGCCTTGGTAGCCAATCTTTGATACTCAGCCACGCTGAACTCCTGGTCGGGGTCTATGACATCTATCATGTGGTGAGGAATCCCCTGTCGCTCTTCAGGTGTAGGCTTGGCAGTACCTATATCCATATACCTGTATATTTGCATAGAATCGGCCGATACTATCTCGCCGTTCAAGGCCTTGGCAAGGTCAATTGACAATTTGGTCTTTCCTACAGCAGTTGGTCCTACTATTACTACCAAAGGCTTTTTATCCATCTTTCAAATCCCCCTACTGCACCCTCTTGAACTTCTTTTCTAACTCGTATCTTGTAATGGCTACAATGATTGGCCTTCCATGGGGACAAGTCAAAGGTATCTTTTTATCTTGGATGCCCTTAATGAGGGATACAATTTCACTATCAGATAGGGGATCTCGGGCTTTCACGGCGTGTTTGCATGCTATCTTCATTATGTCATGAGGTTTAAACGCAATCGAGAGGTGTGCATCCTTCTCCCCCTTCCATTGATCCAAAACATTATAAAATATCTCCTTGACATTCGCACCGCTCAGCACAGCAGGTACGCCTCTTACAGCCCATGTGTTTTTCCCAAAAGGCTCTAGCTCGAATCCCAGAGATTTAAAAACTTCCAGAGCTTCCTGAAGTAGTAGATGTTCATCATGGGAAAGCTGAAGTACTAAAGGCGGTAAAAGCTGCTGGCTGGCTACAGCGCGTTGAGCCATATTCTTTTTGAGCTTTTCATATATCAGCCGCTCGTGGGCAGCGTGCTGGTCTATAAAAAATACCGTATCCTGGCTTTCTACTATGGCGTAGGTTGAAAAAATCCTTCCCACAATCTTAAAATTTACCAGCTCACCTATATTATGCTCATAAGATTCCTGGCCTAAACCTTCGTTGTCAAATTTTTTCTCCAGTTGCTCGCCCGCCTTAAAACTCTCACTGCCTATATATACGTGCTTGGCTTGCTGCGATCCTGTCAAAAACGATACCTGCTCTTGTTTAAGCTTTAGCCCTTCAGAATTTGTATCACCGCCGTCATCATCCAATTCTTCTTGCCCAGATGGTGTTGGCTCTTCAATGTCGGCATGCATCAACCCGTGAAAAGCCTCTTGTTTTATGTTGGGTATATACGGATTGGCTTCAAGGGTTTCCTTGATCCACCGGAATATAAGCGAGTACACCTCTTCTTCCTGCCTGAACCTTATTTCGGTCTTTGCTGGGTGCACGTTTACATCGACCTGGCTGGCTGGTATGCTTATATGTAATACCGCCCAGGGAAAATGATGCAGCGGCAGGTATGACCGGTGGGCATCCTCCAAGCTTTTTGAAAGCAAAGGGCTTTTCACAAAGCGCCCGTTCACAAAAAAAGACTGGTAATTGCGGTTCATCCTAGCCAAAGACGGTTTACCCAGATACCCATATACTGATAGACCGCTTCTTTTATCGCTTTTTTCAATTTTGATGACCTGCCCCCTTACTTCCCTTCCGTACACCGATATTATGGCCGACATAAGGTCACCATTGCCCGGGGAATGATATACCGCCTTGCCGTTGTTTATATAACGGAAAGATATCTCGGGATGGGCCAGTATGAGCTTTGCCACAAGGTCACTTATATGCAGTGCCTCTGTTTTAGGAGCCTTGAGGAATTTGAGTCGCGCCGGTGCATTGTAAAACAAATTCCTGACGATAACAGTGGTGCCTTCGGGGCATCCTGTTTCCTGGATCGATAGGATATTGCCGCCATGGTTTATGACATGGGTGCCTGACAGGGAATTACGCTGCCGTGTATAAACTTCCACCTGCGAGACAGCCGCTATGCTGGCCAGTGCTTCACCCCTGAAGCCCAGGGAGCGTATCTCATAGAGGTCATCGCTAGACCTTATTTTACTGGTGGCGTGGCGCTCAAAGCACAGCTGAGCATCCTCTGAGTCCATGCCTTCCCCGTTGTCGGTCACCCTTATAAATGATATACCTCCGTCTTTTATCTCTATGGTGATGGCAGAGCTGCCAGCGTCTATGGAGTTCTCAACCAACTCCTTTACCACCGACGCCGGCCTTTCTACAACCTCGCCTGCCGCTATCTGATTTATGGTGAACTCATCCAGGATATTTATTTTAGGCAAAAAATCCCCTCCTATTGCTGTTTGGCTTTCTCAACCAAGCGGTACAGAATATTCATGGCCTCCATCGGGGTTATGTTCAGAACATCGATTTTTTTAAGCTCCTCTTCTATCTCGGATGGCCTTGGGATGAAAAACGAAAGCTGCTCACCCATGGGCTTTTTCTCAGCTACATGGGAAGTGGCAGCAGAGTTTTTCCTCGCAATGTCAGATTCCTCAAGCTGGGACAGTATGGCCTTGGCCCTTTCTATGACCGGTTCAGGCAGGCCGGCCAGCTTAGCCACCTGTATCCCAAAACTCTTATCCGAGCCACCCCTTACGATTTTCCTTAAAAATATGATGTTATCCCCCTGCTCCTTGACCGATATGCGGTAATTTTTTACTCCTGGCAGCTTGCCCTCCAGTTCAGTAAGCTCGTGGTAGTGGGTGGCAAACAGCGTCTTGCAACCCAGCGACTTTTGAGTGCAGATGTACTCTATCACAGCCCATGCGATGCTAAGCCCGTCAAATGTGCTGGTTCCACGGCCGATCTCGTCTAGGATGAGCAGGCTGTCGGGAGTGGCATTGTGGAGTATATTTGCCACCTCGTTCATCTCAACCATGAACGTGCTTTGGCCGGCAGACAGGTCATCCGAGGCGCCTATACGGGTAAATATTCTGTCCACTAAGCCTATTTTTGCCTCACGGGCGGGGACAAAGCTGCCTATCTGGGCCATAAGCACTATAAGCGCCACTTGTCTCATGTAAGTGCTCTTACCGGCCATGTTGGGGCCGGTGATTATCATCAACCGACGGTCCGACTTGTCAAGGTATGTGTCATTGGGAACAAACATGCCGCCAGGAATGGTCTTTTCCACTACCGGGTGTCGACCTTCTTTTATGGAAATAACGCCATCGGTGGTGATTTGAGGGCGTACATAGTCATTCTCTATGGCCACTTTTGCCAGGGAACATAAAACATCCAGCGTAGCTATTATTTGAGCCGTCGCCTGTATCCTGTCAACGTGTCGTGCGATCTCCTCCCTTATGTTTAAAAAAATCTGGTATTCCAGCTTAATGCTTTTTTCCTCTGCCCCTAGAATGGTATCTTCCATCTCTTTAAGCTCGGGGGTGATATACCGCTCGGCGTTGGCCAGGGTTTGCTTGCGTATATAGTATTCTGGCACCATGTCGTAATAAGACTTGGTGACTTCAATGTAATAACCAAATACCTTGTTAAACCCCACCCTCAAGTTCTTTATACCGGTCCTTTCCCTTTCCCTTTGTTCAAGGGAGGCGATCCATTCTTTACCCTCTCGCATGGCTCTTCGATACCGGTCAAGCTGGGCGTTATATCCATCTTTTATGATATTGCCTTCCTTGATGGTGGGAGGCGGGTCTTCAGCTATCGACTCCTCAATCAGGTTGTATATGTCCTCCAATGTATCCAGGTTTACATATGCATCTTTGAGTATAGCGGATTTACATGGTTCCAATAACTTTTTTATTTCGGGCAAATTTTTCACCGATTGTTTGAGGGCAAGCAGGTCACGAGCATTGGCGGTACCGTAAGATATTCTCGCCATTAGCCTTTCAAGGTCATACACACGCTTCAACATGGAGCACAGGTCGTCCAACAAAACGGCGTTGTTATAAAGCTCTTCCACGCCGTCTAACCGGTACTCTATCTCATCCTTTTTTATGAGAGGCTGTTGTATCCACTTCCTTATAAGCCGGCCACCCATAGCAGTACAAGTCTTGTCAAGAAGCCACAGAAGCGAGCCCTTCCTCTCCTTCCCTCGTATGGTCTCGGTCAGCTCCAAATTCCTCCTGGTGGCGGCATCGAGTATCATGTAAGATTCAAGGTAATAAGGCTTAATGCGGGTTATATGCCGCAGGGTGTTCTTTTGTGTCTCGGTCAAGTACTCCATCAGTGCACCCGCTGCACAGATGCCATAGCTTAAGTGCTGACAGCCAAACCCTTCGAGAGAGTGCACCGAAAAATGCTGTATAAGCTTCTGATATGCCGAATTATAGCCGTAGGCCCACTCGTGATAAAGGGTGATAAAGGGGGAACACCTCTCTTTCAACATGCTCAGCAGGGACTGATCAAGTTCAGCGCTTTGGTTTATCAATATTTCCCGCGGAGCCACCCTGGACAGCTCGTCCAATAATTTAGGCTGAGCATTCTCTCCTGTCACCTGGCTCAAGTAGAATTCGCCGGTCGATACGTCGACTATTGAAAACCCGAAATTTTGTCCGTCCTTGAATATGGACACCAAATAGTTGTTGTTTTTTTCCTCCAGCATGGAGTCTTCCAGCACTGTACCCGGCGTTATGACCCTTACCACCTGCCGTTCTACCAGGCCTTTGGCCTCTTCAGGGTCCTGCATCTGCTCGCATATGGCGATTTTGTACCCCTTTTCGATCAGCCTGGCAATGTACCCTTCAACCGAATGATAGGGAACGCCGCACATTGGCGCACGCTCTTCAAGGCCACAATCCCGGCCGGTCAGCGCTATCTCAAGCTCCCGCGAGGCTATTATGGCATCGTCAAAGAATAGCTCATAAAAGTCCCCCAGTCTAAAAAAAAGAAGAGCATCTTTGTATTGCTCTTTTATTTTCATGTATTGCTGCATCATGGGAGTTAAACCAGACATATAAGAGCTTTCCCCCTCATCAGCCACGTAATGATTCTTAAGACAACCGGGCCCTGGATATACGTCACACCAAAACTCCATCCAGTGTCCAGGCTTTGGGGAGCGTGACCTTCACCTTTACCAGCTGCCCTGTCAGCTTTTCATCTCCTTCAAAGTGCACCAACTTATTAGTACGGGTTCTACCCGACAGCTTTTCTGGATTGTTTTTGCTGACGCCTTCCACCAGTACCTCCACAACCCTGTCCAGGTACTCTTGATTCTTCGCTTTGCTTATCTCAGTCTGAAGCTCTATCAATCTGGTTAAGCGGTCCTTTTTAACCTCCTCATCCACCTGATCAGGCATACTGGCAGCCGGCGTACCCCGCCGTGGGGAGTACATAAATGTAAACGCCGAGTCATACTGTACCCTTTTTACCATGTCAAGGGTATCTTGGAAGTCTTCTTCAGTCTCCCCTGGAAAGCCTACTATTATATCGGTGGTAATGGCTATACCGGGAATCCTCTCACGCAGCCTGTCCACCAGTCTAAGATAGTCCTCTCTGGTATAATGCCGGTTCATTTTGCGGAGTATGCGGTCGCTTCCCGCCTGAAGCGGCAAGTGAATGTGCTCGCATACCTTCTCGCACTCTGCCATGGCATCTATTAGGTCCTGAGACAGGTCCTTAGGATGAGAGGTCACAAACCTGATCCTTTCAATGCCATCGATTTTATTCACATCCCTTAAAAGGTCGGGAAACAGGTACTGGCCGCCCAAATCTTTTCCATAAGAATTAACGTTTTGCCCCAACAGGGTAACCTCTTTATACCCCTGCTGTGCCAGCTCTCTGGCCTCATCTAATATGTCCTGGGGTTTTCGGCTCCTCTCGCGACCGCGGACATATGGCACGATGCAATAGGTACAGAAATTGTTGCAACCGTACATGATGGTGATATAGGCCGACACGCCTGTGGCCCTGCGAGGCCTTAACCCCTCTATGATTCCCCCTTCTTCGTCTAAAACCTCAACCACAGAATGATCCGTTGATAGCGCTTGGTACAGCAACTTGGGGAAGTGGTGCAGGTTGTGAGTACCGAAAACCAAGTCCACAAATGGGAATTTCTTTATGAGGTCTTGAGCTGCCCCTTTTTGCTGCATCATACATCCACAAACGCCAATCACCATGTTTGGCTTTTTACGCTTGTAGGGCTGTAATACACCCACGTTGCCGTACACCCTTTGTTCAGCATGCTCGCGCACGCAGCATGTATTGAAAAGTATAAGGTCGGCTTCTTCAATGTTGGGCGTTTCTTGATACCCCATTTCAATCAGCATGCCGGCAAGTTTTTCAGAATCGTGGACGTTCATCTGACAACCATACGTTACTATGTGGTATTTAAGGCTTTTGTCGCCTATAAGCTGCCTTACGGTCTCGATGTAATCCTGTTGTTCCTCTCTTATTGCCATTTTGGCCTCCTTCGTGTCTCCCTTTTGCATTTCATTGATTATTATATCCTCCTACACGGCTTTATGCAAGTTCAATAATCAAGGTGTGGTTTTAAGTGCCCTTAGGGATGATGCCTTCCAGCACGTTTTCACGCCCAACCACAGCTATGGCTATGGTATCGGGGGACAAAACCTGCTCTAACACCCTCATTACATCATCCATTGTAACATTTTCGATCTTTTCCAGTATCTCTTCGGGCGTTCTTACCACTCCTAAAAGCAGTTCAGACTTACCTATGGCGTTCATCCTGCTACTGCTGCTTTCAAGACCTAAAATGTAATTGCCTTTTAACTGCTGTTTTGCGGTATTGAACTCATCATAGGAAATGCCCTCTTTTTTGACCCTGTTTATCTCCTCCATGATTAGGTCAGCCACTTTCCTGGCCTGAGACGGTTTCATGCTGGCGTATATGGTGAACAGGCCTCCACAGGTATAAAACGAAGGATAGGACATAACCGAATACACAAGCCCTTTATCCTCCCTTATATTCTGGAAGAGCCGTGAGCTCATGCCACCACCAAAGAGATTGTTGAATATCATTAGAGGATATACATCGTCTTGCCCCAGCGGTATGCCGGGATATCCGATACACATGTGCACCTGTTCTATGTCCTTCCATTTAAAGAGGTTTCGGCACTGATAAATGGGTAGCGGGACGCCGCACTGCTTTACACCGCATCCTGAATCCCTTTTCCAGTCCCCGAAGAATTTCTCTAGCAGATCAACCAGCTGCTGTTCATCGAAATTCCCGGCTACCGATATTACCATATTTTGTGGCAAGTATTTTTCTTCCAAAAAAGAAACCAGCCGTTCCCGGGTAAGGTCTATTATAAACCTCTGGTCACCCAGAATGGAATTGGCCAAAGGGTGTGTCCCCACTAGCGCTTCAGCCAAAAGGTCATGTACTAAGTCCTCAGGTGAGTCTTCATACATCAGTATCTCTTCAAGCACCACTCCTTTTTCCTTATCCATCTCAACAGGGTCGAGCAGGGAATTGATCACCATATCCGACAAGACATCTACTGCCGTTGGGAGATGTTCGTCGATCACGTTACTGTAATAGCAGGTGCATTCCTTTGCGGTAAAGGCATTCAGCTGACCTCCAACGGCATCCATGGCCTGGGCAATCTGCTTAGCGGTACGGTTTTTGGTGCCTTTAAAGAGCATGTGCTCTATAAAATGCGGTATACCGCTCTTATCACGGTCTTCGTAAAGAGCCCCTGCCATAAACCATACCCCTATGGAGACGGAACGAAAATATGGAATCTTTTCTGTTACAACTCGTATCCCGTTTTGAAGTTGATACCTCTTATACATCACATTCTCCTTTCTCTTTGGTGTTTAAACGTCAGAGAGTATTTTACCAAAACATGCTGTATTGGTGTATATCGCGTTTTTAAAAATTTGCTGGTCAAAAACAGGATAACAAGCAAAGATGGGTTCTCATTCCTTCAGTAAGTCAGACACGCGTACAATCTCATAGCCTCTCTGTTGAAGGCCATTTATAATAACCGGCAGCGCCTTTATGGTATCCTCGGTTGGGTGCATCAGTATAAAGGCGCCGTTATGAGGATTTTTAAACACCCTGCGGATAATGCTGTCTACCCCGTCACCTCGCCAGTCTATGGTATCAATGCTCCACATTATGGTCTTATACCCCAAAGAGTGAGCGGCCTGCAGAGTGGTCTTGTTAAAGTCCCCGTAAGGGGGAGCAAAAAGGCGCGTCTTGACCCCTACGACTCTTTCTATGGCTTCCTCGGCTTTTATTATTTCGTCTTTATTCTGCTCCAGGTTAAGCCGGCTGTGATATTTGTGGCTATACCCGTGGTTACCCAACTCATGCCCTTCCTGTACCATCCTCTTTAGAAGCTCGGGATTTTGCTCGGCCCACTGTCCCCCTATAAAAAATGTGATTTTTACGTTGTGCTGTTTGAGTATATCAAGCATTGCAGGAATATACTCGGTACCCCACACCACGTTACACTCAAAGGCTATCCGTGGCTGAGAGTCATCCCCTTTGTATATTGGATTACCCGTTGACAGGTAATTGAACACATGGTGTGCCTCACCGTGCCCTGAATACAGGATGAAGCCTATCAGCGCAACCACCGCAAAACCCAGGACCAACGTCCTTTTCCTCAAGATGATAATCATAAAAACCTTTTCACCCCTGAATAAAATATTCCACTAAAATAAGTATTCAGCGGGTGAAAAGATATGTGATAAAAAACCCGGCAAAAATAAAATAAAACATAAACTGTGGAAACAGTTTATGTTTTATTTCTGGTTTCTCCTCAAAGGAGAACTTCCAGTTTTGCGCTGATGAGGTTGAGACTCCCGCCTGCTTACCTCGCTTTTGGGAGGAGGTGGCAAGACGTCTTTCCTCGACAGATTGATGCGGCCCAGTTCGTCTATATCCGTGACCTTTACGGTAATCTCATCGCCTACCTTTACCACGTCTTCAACCCGTCTGACCCTCTCATGTGCCAGCTTGGAGATGTGAACCAGACCTTCTTTCCCTGGCAGTATTTCCACAAATGCCCCAAAATCGGTAATTCGCAGCACTTTACCAGAGTAGATCTGGCCCACTTCTACATCACGGGTTATGTTCTCTATCATGGTCAAAGCCTTTCTGGCATCCTCTATATTGGGTGAATAAATGTAGATTCTACCGTCTTCCCGTATATCTATCTTCACGCCCGTTTCGCTTATTATGCGATTTATGGTCTTACCTCCGGGGCCGATCACCTCTCGAATCTTATCAGGGTTGATAGTGGTGGAAACAATCTTTGGTGCAAAGCGCGATACCTCTTTTCTCGGCTCTGATATGACCTCTAGCATCTTCTCAAGTATAAATAGACGCCCTTCCCTTGCCTGTTCCAGTGCCTTTTCAAGTATATCGCGGTCAATGCCCATTATCTTGATGTCCATCTGTATTGCGGTAATGCCCTTGGCAGTACCGGCCACTTTGAAGTCCATATCGCCCGTCGCATCCTCAAGCCCCTGAATGTCAGACAGTATCACCACCTGGCCGGTCTCCTCGTCTTTTATCAACCCCATGGCTATTCCAGCTACCGGTGCTTTTATGGGTACACCGGCATCCAGAAGGGCAAGCGTGCTCCCACATACGCTGGCCTGGGAGGTAGAGCCGTTAGAGCTCATAACTTCTGACACCAATCGGATGGTATATGGAAACTCTTCCTCGCTGGGGATCATGGGTTCCAACGCCCTCTCAGCCAAGGCGCCGTGGCCTATCTCGCGCCTTCCCGGTCCTCTCATTGGACGCGCCTCACCAACGCTATACGGCGGGAAATTATAGTGGTGCATATAGCGCTTGAAGTCCTCTTCCCACAGCCCATCAAGTACCTGGACATCACCCAGCGCTCCCAGAGTACAGGTGGTGAGCACTTGGGTTTGTCCACGTTGGAAAAGCGCCGAACCGTGGGTACGCGGGAGCAACCCTACTTCGCAGTGTATGGGGCGAATCTCCTTCGGTGTCCTTCCATCAGGCCTTATGCCCTCTTTGAGTATCATGTTGCGAACCACTTCTTTGGTTATTATGTTGAGTACCTCTTTGATGTCGGCCTCTTTCTCTGGGAAGGTTTCTGCGAAGTGCTCCAGCACTTCTTTTTGTATGGCGTTCATCCTTTGCTCGCGTTCCTTTTTATCGGGCGTTCTTACTGCTTCCCTTATCTTTTCGGTAGCGTATTCCCTTACCTGCGCTTCAACTTCGGCATCAGGCGCATACAGCTCGCCCACGCGTTTGGGCTTTCCAACTTCTTTAACAATCTTTTCTTGGAATTCCACCAGCTCTTTGATGTACTGGTGGGCAAACATTATGGCGTCCAGCATCTCGGCCTCCGTCACTTCATTTGCCCCAGCCTCTACCATCAGTATAGCGTCCTTGGTGCCAGACACTATGAGGTGCAGCTTGCTCTTCTCCCTCTGCTGGCTGGTGGGATTGATGATGAATTGTCCATCAATCATCCCTACAGCCACAGACCCCGTCGGCCCGAGGAAAGGGATATCCGAGATGCTCAATGCTATAGAGGAACCCAGCATAGCAAATACATCGGGCGGATAGTCGGGGTCTACCGACAAAGCCATAGCCACGACATGCACGTCATTGCGGTACCCTTTAGGAAACAGAGGCCTTAATGGCCTGTCAATCAACCTGGCGGTCAATATGGCTTTATCGGTGGGCTTACCTTCCCGCTTTATAAACCCGCCAGGGATGCGCCCCACAGCATACAGCTTTTCCTCAAAATCTACAGTAAGTGGGAAGAAGTCTACCCCTTCCCTGGGTTCGTCGGAAGCTGTGGCCGATACAAATACCACCGTGTCGCCGCATTGTACAGTACAAGCGCCATTGGCTTGCTCAGCCAGCTTCCCTACCTCCACCGTGATTTTGGCACCTGCAATCTCTGTGGCGTATATCCTGTGTTCCATCCCCAAGTATCCATCTCCTTTCGTACCTAATTTTGTATAATGTCAAACAGCTTGCTGCTTGGCGAAATATGCTTTACATGTTCTCTACAGGCTTGATTTGGGACGAATGCAATTTCCACCTAAAGAGTTTAATTCCTACAAACGCATAATAAGCAATGGAGCGGGCATCCCCGCTCCACCTTCTATCTCTATTTCCTCAAGTTAAGCTTTGAGACAATAGCACGATAACGCTCAATATCCTTTTTCATGAGGTAATTGAGCAAAGCACGTCTTCTACCTACCATCATAAGAAGCCCTCTACGAGAATGATGGTCCTTCTTGTGTACCTTAAGGTGTTCCGTCAAGTGGTTGATCCTCTCGGTAAGCAACGCAATCTGTACCTCAGGAGAACCGGTATCATTCTCATGGAGCTTGTAGGTATCGATGATCTGCCTTTTGAGTTCCTTATCCATTTTTTGTCACCTCCATTGCTATGTCATATAATCGCCACAACCTTAGTATTACGCCGGAGGCACGTAAAACCAAGGAAGTGGTTAGCTGCTCGAGTGTTATTTTATCATACCTTAAATATTTTGTAAATGAGATTTTTGGCTGTGGCTACGTCGCGATCAATTTGATGTATCAACTCCTGTTTTGACAAGAACCGCTTTTCTGCCCTCATATATCTTAGGAAGTAGAGCCTCATGGGTTTGTAGTAAAGCTCACCACCGGGATAATCCAGCAAAAAGGTCTCTATATGAAGTCCAGACTGACCAAAGGTCGGATTTTGGCCTACGTTGGTAACTCCCCAAAACCATTGCCCATCCAAACGGCAGCCCGTAAGATACACGCCAAATCTGGGGATAACGACGTTTTTAGCCCCAATATCCAGGTTGGCAGTAGGGTATCCTAGAGTCCTTCCCCGCCCTGCTCCGTGTACTATTTGGCCATTTATCGAATAAGGCCTTCCAAGATATCGCCAGGCTTTCGCTACATTTCCCTCTTGTATCATTTCACGGATTAGACTGCTGCTTACCACCTTCCCACCCACCTTAACAGGTGGCACCACTACAACCTTGAACCCCATTTCATTTCCCATTCGAATCAGCAGCTGCGTATCACCGCTTCCGTTATAGCCAAACCGGTAGTTGTATCCCACCACGATAAAGCGCACATCATATTTTTGGAGCAAAAACCGCTGTATGAAGTCGTGAGGGTCTGTATGCGCAAATTCTTCATCAAAATTGTTGAGGACAAGGATATCAACCCCTAGCCGATTAAATTCCAATATCTTCTTGTTGAGGTTCATGATTTGAGGCGGGGCTTTAGACGGTGCCAGACAGCTTAAAGGGTGCTGCTTAAATGTATATACCATGGAAGTATAACCATAGCGACACTTAATCTCCTTAAGGTGTCTAATAAGTGCTTGATGACCTTTGTGAATGCCGTCAAACATTCCCAGCGCTATGGCTACAGGACACTTCAGCGAATGGTCATTCTTCTCATTAAATATTACCTGCATGGTTGCCCCCTTACACCAGTACTTTATCCATTTTTATATGGATATAACCCTCCTCTAGTTTTGCCGTACCTACTCCTATAAACTCTCCTTTACAATATATCCTCATAGGGTTCTGGCAGTCCCATCTCTTAAGCTTTAAATTTACAATGCCTAATTTTACAGGATTCCCGTTTATGAGTCTTTTATAGTATACTGCTGGAACATCAAACCTTTCAAGCCTGTCAATCGCTTTGTCCATGGGGATTACAAGCTCATGTAGTTCCCCTTTTGAAAAACAATCTTCAATTTCGTGCAGAGTATATGAATCGCTAAGGGTATACCTCCCTGTACGGCACCTCAACAAAAAGCTTACATATGCACCACAACCCAGTCTCCGCCCTATATCCCGACATAAAGAACGTATATAAGTGCCTTTTGAGCACTCAACTTCAAATAAAACCCTATTGGGTGGCGAGTAATTCAGTATGGCACTTCGGTAGATGATAACTTCTCTCTCCAGCCCCGAGATATCCAGATGTTGGCCTTGACGCACATATTCATACAGCTTTTTACCCCTGTATTTTATGGCAGAGTGCATAGGGGGAACCTGCCTAATACGTCCTTGAAACTCTTCAAATACCCTATTTATATCCTCAAAACTGGGGTATTGATTTGAAGTCGAAACTATCCGTCCGTACGAATCCAGCGTATCGGTCTCAACCCCCAGGACCATCTCACAGCGATAGGCCTTGTCTTCTTCAACGATGAAATCGGCCAGCCTGGTGGCCTTGCCCACACAAACGGGCAATACCCCGGCAGCCCCAGGATCCAAAGTACCAGTATGCCCTACCTTCTCTTTTAGCAACCTTCGGAGATATACCACCACATCATTGGAAGTCATCCCAGGTGGCTTCAACACATTGATAACGCCGTCCAGACCGATGGTACATCAACCCCTTTTCATTCCAGCATGGCTTTTAACGCTTCCAACACCTGTTCTTTTGCTTTTTCTATACCTGCGCTGATCAGGCACCCAGCTGCACGCACATGTCCACCTCCACCAAACTTTGCAGCCAACACGCTGGCATCGACAGTGCCTTTTGTGCGGAGACTCACCTTGGTCTTGCCCTGTTCGGCCTCTTTAAACAGAGCAGCACACTCCACCCCTACAATGTCTATCCCGTAATTTACTATCCCGTCGGTATGATTTTCTTCAAGGCCTATCTCTTCCAACATCGCTTTACTTACCGTCAAAAAGGCCACTCGATCGTTGCAATGCATCTCAAGGGAAGCCAGCGCCTTTGCCAGCAACCTCACTCTGGGTAGCGTGGTGTTCCTGAACAACAGCCTGGTCAGCTTATCCACATTAAGGCCGTACTCGATGAGCTGGGCCGCTATTCGATGAGCCGCAGGAGTAGTATTGCTAAATCCAAAGCCGCCAGTATCGGTGGCAATACCGCTGTATATAGCCTCATATACGGGCATTGAAAAATAATCCTCATCCATCTCACGTATCAGCTCAAAAACCAGCTCAGCAGTGGAGGAGGCCCCTGGCTCCACGATATTTATGTCTGCATACATGGTGTTGGTGGCGTGATGGTCAATGTTTATGGTACACGATGCCCGTTTGAGAAGATAAGCTGCATCTCCTAACCTTCCCTCATCGCTGCAGTCCAGACACACCACTGCATCATAAGTGAAATTCTCTTTTGTTTCGATTTTCTCACCTGGCTTTATAAAATTCTGTATGCCTTGTAAAAATGCCAGGTTTTCGGGCGGTGCATCGTCACAGTAAAGGTCAACGGTTTTCCCTTGGTCCCACAAAAAGTTTGCCAGTGCCAGGCATGAACCTATGACGTCCCCATCAGGAGATACATGGGCTATGACGGCAAAATGCCTGCCCTGTTTTAAAACTTCAATAACCGGTGACATCTTAACGGCTCTCATTGACTCTCATCCTGTTCCTTTTTCTTCAGCTCCTCAATCTTTTGAGCAATGTGGATGCTGTACTCTATCGACTCATCCAGCACAAAGCGTATCTCAGGGACGTAACGCAACCCCAGCCTTTGCCCCAGCTCCTTGCGTATAAATCCTGTTGCGCGATCGAGCCCTTCCATAGCCTTCTGCTTTTCTTCCCTGTCCCCGAGCACGCTTACGTATATCTTCGCATGGCGTAAGTCCTTTGATACCTCCACCCTTGTAATAGATACCATCTCGGTAATGCGAGGGTCCCTCACATTGTTACGCAATATATCGCTAAGTTCCCTCTTGATCTCCTCTGCTATTCTGTCAGCTCTCTGATATGACATATTCTATCACCCGCTCATTTTTTATTCGGTTTGAATTTCTTCCTGAGTGAAGGCTTCGATTATATCGCCTTCCTTAATATCATTAAAATTGCTTATCCCTACACCGCATTCGTAACCGGCTGCCACTTCCCTCACATCATCTTTAAAACGCTTGAGCGAGGCTATTTGCCCTTCGTGGACCACTATACCGTCCCTGATAATGCGTACTTGTGCATTCCTGGTTATTTTCCCGTCTGTGACATAACAACCTGCAACCGTCCCTACGCCGGATATTCTGAAGGTGGTTCGTACCTCTGCATGGCCCAGCACCACTTCACGGTAAGTAGGTTCGAGCATGCCCTTAATGGCAGCCTTTACGTCTTCGATTGCATCATATATCACCCGGTACAGCCTTATATCTATCTTCTCCTTTTCTGCCAGCTCCATTACACTGCTTGGCGGACGCACGTTAAAGCCAATTATGACGGCATTGGATGCCGATGCCAGCATTACGTCTGATTCGGTGATGGCACCCACTCCGCTGTGTATGGTCCTTATGCGCACCTTATCGGTTGAGAGGCGTTCAAGAGCCAGTTTGAGTGCTTCAGCTGTACCCTGAACATCTGCTTTGATGATGAGTTTCAGCTCTTTCAGTTCACCCTGTTCAATCTGGTTAAGGAGGTCATCCAGCGATGCCTTGAGAGCAGAGCGGGCACTTGACTCTTTCATCTTTTCCTTGCGCTCCTCAGCTACCTGTCTTGCCAGCTTATCATCTTCGACCGCATAGAGTATATCTCCGGCTTCGGGCACCTCCGAAAAGCCTAATACTTCTACCGGCACTGAGGGGCCTGCGCTTTCAAGCCTTCTGCCATTGTGGTCCATCATAGCCCTCACGCGTCCATAAGCTGTTCCTGCTACTATTGCATCCCCCACTCGAAGGGTTCCGTTTTGAACCAATACTGTAGCAACCGGTCCACGGCCCTTATCCAGCTTTGCCTCGATTATGGTACCCTTAGCAAGCCTGTTGGGGTTGGCTTTAAGCTCCTGCATCTCAGCCACAAGCAGGATCATTTCAAGCAGGTTATCAATCCCCTGTTTCTTGAGGGCGGACACGGGCACTGCTATGGTATCGCCACCCCACTCTTCAACCAGCAGGCCTTGTTCGGCCAGCTCGCGCTTTACACGCTCAGGATTGGCAGTTGGCAGGTCAATTTTATTAATGGCCACTATGATGGGCACGTTGGCCTCTCGGGCATGGTTGATGGCCTCTATGGTCTGCGGCATAACGCCGTCATCGGCCGCTACCACCAACACGGCGATATCGGTAACCTTCGCACCCCGTGCCCTCATTGAAGTAAATGCTTCGTGTCCCGGCGTATCTATAAATGTGATGTATTTGCCGTTTACTTCTACCATATAAGCACCGATATGCTGGGTTATGCCGCCTGCCTCTTGCTCAGTCACTCGGGAATTGCGTATGGCATCCAGAAGCGACGTCTTACCATGGTCTACATGTCCCATGACCGTAACAACTGGCGGCCGTTCCTGCAGGCTTGCTGGGTCATCTTCCACGTCTTCCTGTATAAGCATTTCTTCAAAGGATACAGTGGGCTTTTTCTCCAGCTCGATACCAAACTCGCTGGCCACCAGCGCGGCCGTATCATAATCCAACTCCTGGTTTATTGTGGCCAATACGCCTAACTTCATGAGATGTTTTATAATTTCCGCTACCTGTATGCCTATGGTCTCTGAAAGCTCCTTTACCGTTATCCTATCTCCAATGGTAATGGCTTTCTTTCTCTCAGCGGTAACAGGTACTTTTTGCTGAGCTGCCTGTTGAGCGTTTTTGTTCTTCTTCTCTTTTTCCCTCAAAAGCTTGTTATAAACCGAGGGATGCTCTTCTTCCCAGTAATCCCTTTTGGTCTTTTGTGTCTTAGATTTTACCGCCTCAACGGATGCTTTAGCAAAACCTTCCTCTTTCCCTTTGGTGACTTCCCCTTTTTTGTCCTTGGCTTGGGCAACAGCCTGTTGAGAGAAGAACTCATCTATTACGTTCTTGGCTGGCTTATCTTTAGGTCTAGGACGCCGCCTCACTGACGTCCTGCCTTCTTCCCGGGCAACCAGGTTTTCTTCTTGCCTGCGGCTTTCCTCTTGTTTTGCAGTATCTTCTTGCCTGCGGCTGCCCTTTTGTTTACGCCTCTCTTCCTGCCTGCGCCCGGCTTTTTTGGCATTGTTGTCCTGCGAGCTGCGTTCTGACCTTTCAGGTTTTGCTGATTCCGCTTTCTTCTTTTCCGCCATCTCTTTTGCCTGCTGTTCAAAAGCGTTCTCCATTTCTTTTATCCTGCTTAAATAGGCATCAATATCCTTGTTGAGTGCTTTTATGTTATCAAGCAGTGACTCGGCATTTTTTTTAATCTTTTTGGTCGTAACGTACACATTTATATCTGACATTCATATATCACCCCCGCACTGGCATTTCTGAGTTTTGCAACTTCTTAAGCAACGACTCCTTCAACCCTTCGTCAGTAACCGCCAGAACCGTTCTACTCCCCTTACCCACAGCCATACCCAGCATTTCCTTGCTTCCTATTATTACATAATCGACATTGTAATACCTGCACTTGTCTGTAAATTTCTTTAAAGTGTTGGGCGAAGCCTCCTCGCTTATTACCACCAACTTGGCCTTTCGCGTCCTTATGGCTTTTAGGCACATCTCCTCACCTGTTATAAGCTTACCGGCTCGAGTTGCCAAGCCAAGCAACTGATAAAAATTTTTAAGATCGTGATTCATGGGCTTTAATGAGCTCACCTCTCAAAGCTTGATATACTTCTTCGCTGATTTTTTCATCGAGGGCGCGTTCCAACGACTTATGCTTTATGGCCTTTTCCAAGCACTCCATGTTGTAGCACAGGTAAGCACCCCTTCCTGGAGCCTTACCCTTAAGGTCTATATGGATTTCCCCTTCAGGGCTTCTTACAACCCGTATGAGTTCCTGTTTGGGCTTTGACTCCCTGCATCCCACGCACATCCTCATGGGTACCTTCCTCTTCTTCACTGGCAATCCCCCTTTCAGGATGGCAAGCTGAATCTATTTGCCTGTGACTCGCTTTTTATGTCGATTTTCCAACCAGTCAACTTGGCCGCAAGCCTTGCGTTCTGGCCTTCTTTGCCGATAGCCAAAGAAAGCTGGTGGTCAGGTACAATTACCCTGGCTGCCTTCTCCTTTTCATCTATGGTCACGCTCAAAACCTTGGCAGGGCTCAGGGCGTTTGCAATGAACTCGGCTGGGCTACTGCTCCACTTCACGATGTCTATCTTCTCGCCCTTGACTTCATCAAGCACGTGTTGTACCCGCATGCCCTTCTGCCCAACACAAGCCCCTACTGGATCGAGCCCCGGTACGGTGGAATGTACTGCAATCTTGGTTCTTGAACCTGCCTCCCTTGCTATGGCTTTTATGATAACCTCTCCACGTATGATTTCAGGTACTTCACGTTCAAACAGCCTTTTTATAAGGCCAGGATGTGTACGCGATACGATGATCTGCGGCCCTTTGGTGGTTTTCTTGACCTCGAGAATGTATACCCGTATTCTGTCGTTTACGTGGTATTCCTCATTGGGCATCTGTTCATTTGGAGGTAGTATGCCTTCAGCGCGGTCAAGGTCTACAAACACGGTCTTTTTTTCTATTCTCTGCACTATTCCTGCCACTATCTCATTTTCCTTCTCAAGAAACTTTTGATACAACACTGCTCTTTCGGCTTCGCGAATCCGCTGTATGACCACCTGCTTGGCGTTTTGTGCAGCAATCCTGCCGAAGTTTTTAGGAGTCACCTCTATTTCAACGATATCGTTGAGCTGGTAATTGGGATTGATCCTTTTGGCCTCATCCAAGTCAATCTCCAGGTTTTTGTTTGTGGCCTTCTCCACTACCTTTTTAAGGGCGAAGACCCTGACCTGCCCACTTGCCCTATCTATATCAATGCGCACATTCTGTGCTGTTCCAAAGTGTTTCTTATAGGCTGACAACAGAGCAGCATTGATAGCCTCAAACAACACATCGGCATCTATACCCTTTTCTTTGCCTATCTGTTCAATGGCCTCCAAAAATTCGGCATTCATAAATACTCCTCCTTCACTAGATATTTACATCCAGCCGCACCATAGCAACATTTTCACGCGGAAACGAATAGGTGCATCCCCCATCTTTAATGACTACGTTGCCGCCTTCAAGCCCTACCAGTTCACCGTAATAATTTTTTTCGCCATTGACAGACTTATAAAGCTTTACGTGGACCCTATGCCCCTTATAACGTTTAAAATCTTCTTCTTTTTTGAGCGGCCTGTCAAGCCCGGGCGAAGACACCTCCAGGTAATAGCGATGTGGAATGGGGTCAACTTGATCCAGAACCTCGCTGATCCGCTCACTGAATATCTGGCAGTCATCCAGCGTGATCCCACCGGGTTTATCGAGATAAAACCTCAAAAACCAGCTTCCGCCCTCCTTTTTATACTCTAAATCCACAAGCTCATATTTGAGCTCTTCCAATATGGGGCGTGCAAGGGCCTCCACCACTTGCTCAACTTTACTCTGCGCCATATCCTAACCTCCAGAATGAAATTTTCATATTATTAATCTTTCCTAATCGTGCATTTTAATCAATAACAACGAAAGAGTGGGTTTCCCCACTCTACTCAGGCAAACAAGCTATGGTAAATCAAATTCATTATATCACCACACCTCAGTAAATGCAAGTTAAAAAAACGAAATCTGACTGGTTTCAGGAAGGCCGTTAAGACAACCGTAGTTTTTAAGTATCTCAACCACGGCCTTTGAAACCTTGGCCCTTTCACGGAAATCCTCAATAGATACAAACTTACCGCATTTTCTGGCTTCAACGATACTTGTGGCAGCGCTTATTCCAACGCCGGGCAGAGCATTGAAGGGCATCCTTATCCCTTCAGGGGTTACTAAAAATTTAACTGCATCTGACTTGTACAGGTCCACCGGAAGCAGCCTTATCCCCCTTGCATACATCTCCAGTGCCACTTCAAGCACAGATAAGGAGTTTTTTTCCTTCATGCTCAGAGAATTGCCTCTTGAGTCCATTTCTTTGATCTTACGCGCAATGGCTTCTTTCCCTTTCAATATGGTATCGACATCGAAGTCATCAGCTCTGACCGTAAAGTAGGTAGCATAAAAGGCCTCTGGATAGTACACCTTAAAGTAAGCAATCCTAAATGCCATGATCACGTAAGCCACGGCGTGAGCCTTAGGGAACATGTACTTGATCTTCTTGCACGATTCAATATACCATTCCGGCACGTTGTTTTCCCTCATCTTCTGTTCCTGCTCTGGAGTCAAGCCTTTCCCCTTGCGCACGTTTTCCATTATCTTAAAGGAAAGTACAGGTTCAACGCCTTTATACATGAGATATATCATTATGTCGTCCCTGGCCGAGATCACCTCTGAAAGCTGGGCTATTCCGTTCCTTATCAGGTCCTGCGCATTGTTGAGCCATACATCAGTTCCATGGGAAAGGCCGCTTATGCGCACCAGCTCTGAAAAGGTCTTGGGCTTAGTCTCAGTAAGCATCTGCCTGACAAAACGTGTACCAAATTCAGGTATTCCGAAAGTCCCCACCTCGCAGTTTATATCCTCCGGCGAAAGGCCTAGCGGTTCGGTGCTGGAAAATATCCTCATGGTTCTTTCCTCGCCAATGGGGATGGACCTGGCATCGATGCCAGTTATATCCTCCAGCATGCGTATAACGGTCGGGTCATCGTGTCCCAGTATATCCAGCTTGACCAGCCTGCTGCTTATGGAGTGATAATCAAAGTGGGTGGTAATGACCCCTGACTCCCTGTCATCGGCCGGGTACTGCAGGGGCGTAAACTGGTGGATGTCATATTTGTGGGGTACCACCATCACACCACCGGGGTGTTGGCCGGTGGTACGCTTAATGCCGGTACATCCCCTAACCAACCGCTTTATTTCAGCGTTTCGAGCCACCTTATTATGCTCTTCAAGATATTTCTTGACAAATCCGAAGGCCGTCTTTTCAGCCACGGTGGCAATGGTGCCAGCCCTGAAAACGTTACCCCGCCCCAACAGCTCTTCTGCGTATTTATGGGCAGTGGACTGGTACTCGCCTGAAAAGTTAAGGTCAATATCTGGCACCTTATCCCCATTAAACCCCAGGAATACCTCAAAAGGAATATCAAACCCTTCTTTTCTATAGGGAGTACCGCACACAGGACAATTTTTATCAGGCAGGTCAACGCCACAACCATATTTAGAGGTATCCACTTCAAAATCCGAATGCTTGCAGGATGGACACACGTAGTGTGGCGGCAGTGGATTTACTTCTGTAATACCGGTCATGGTAGCCACAAATGAAGAACCTACGGAACCGCGAGACCCTACTAAGTAGCCATCCTCCAGCGATTTTTGGACCAGCTTGTGGGCAATCCAATACAGCACTGCATAGCCGTTGTTTATTATGGCATTTAGCTCTTTGTTCAGGCGTTCCTCCACAATGGGAGGCAGAGGATCTCCATATATAGCCTTAGCGTTGTTTATGGCCATATTCCGCACGTTTTCTTCAGCACCTGGAATTTCCGGAGTATACAGCTCATCGGGGATAGGTTTTATGTTCTCGATGCTGTCAGCAATAGCTCGCGGAGCGTATATCACTACCTCCTTTGCCTTTTCCTCACCAAGGTATCCAAACTCGTTCAGCATTTCGTCAGTGGTTTTAAAATATAAAGGCGCCTGTTGCTCGGCATCCTCGTAACCCTGGCAGCTCATCAGTATACGCCTGTAGTACTCATCGTGGGGGTCCAAAAAGTGTACATCGCCTGTTGCCACTACAGGCCTGCCCAGCTTTTCTCCCAGCTTTACTATCTTTCTATTAATCTCTTTCAAGGCGTCAACGTCCTTTACCCTTCCCTCTCTGATCAAGTGTTCGTTGTTGCCCAAAGGCTGTATCTCAAAGTAGTCATAGAAAAGGGCTATATCCATAAGTTCCTCGTCTGATACGCCCTTCAATATCGCCTGATAGAGCTCTCCCGCGTCACAGCCTGAACCCACTATTAGCCCTTCACGGTGGCTTACCAGCACGCTCTTTGGAATGCGCGGCTTACGATAAAAATAATCCAAATGGGATTTGGTAATAAGCCTGTAAAGGTTGATGAGCCCTTCCTGCGTCTGAGCCAGTATAACGGCGTGGTAACTTTCCAGGCTATTTAAATTGCTTATATGGCTGAACATGGTATTGATGTGGCACAACTTACTGGCTCCCTTTTCCTCAAGCATGTTCAGCATATGTATCAATATAAGAGCCGCTGTCTTTGCATCATCCAGCGCCCTGTGATGCCGTTCCTGTGGTATATTGATGTGTTGTGCAACGGCGTCAAGGCTGTGACGCTTAATATCCTTAAACAGCTCCCTAGACAGCAACAGGGTATCCAATATTGGATTGCTTATCCTCGCACCTATGCGCCTGCACTTCTCTTTTATAAACCCTAGGTCAAAAGAGGCGTTATGAGCAACCAGTACCGCATCGCCCAAAAACTCAAGCAGGCCTGGCAAAACCTCTTCAATAGCAGGGGCATCCCTTACCATTTCGTCAGTTATCCCCGTAAGCTTTACGATATCACGGGGAATGGGTATGCCGGGATTGACGAAGCAGCTGAAGGTGTCCACTACCTTCCTGCCTACTATTTTGACAGCCCCAATCTCTGTGACCTCATCCTTTCTGGGATTAAGGCCGGTGGTCTCTATGTCCAAAACCACAAATGGCTGGTTAAAATCCCTATCATTGGGATTTATGACTACAGGTTTGCAATCGTTAATCAGATAAGCCTCCACGCCGTATATGACCTTTATGCCATATTGCTGGCTGGCTTCATGAGCTTCTGGGAATGCCTGTACCACGCCATGATCGGTAATGGCAATAGCAGGATGTCCCCACTGGGCAGCGCGCTCAATCAGCGCCGTTACGGGAGACACGGCATCCATGGCACTCATCTGCGTATGTAGGTGGAGCTCCACCCTCTTTTCTGGATATGTATCCTGCCTTTTCTTAGGTGAAACCAGCATGATATCGCTGGCCTGCAATATCTCTTCCCTCTGAAATGGGTCAAAACGGCAACTACCTTTTACCCGTATCCAGCAACCGCTCTTTATGGCGGTTTCCATATTAGAAACTTTATCCTTAGGGCAAAAAGCTTTCGTGGTAATTGAATCGGTATAATCGGTGACATCTATGCAAAAGAGGACTTTTTCGCCTTTTAGTTCCCTCTTCTCAACCTCGAGAACCTCGCCCTCGATGACCACTGCCTCAATACCTTCTTGAATCTGCGATATGGGCATGGGGGAGTCCTTTATGGCTTTGCCCAATATAACAATTTCATTATCTTCTCCCTGTTCTACCTCACCCTGTTGCTCTGAGGACTTTGGAGGTGACTCATTTATCTGTACAGCCTCCTTTACTAAGAGTGAATCCTCCTTTTCTCTTTCAACGAAGTACTCCTCATCCAGCCATTCTTGTCCCCCATCTACCAACTCCATGCTCACCTTTATGTGCTGATTAAAGGTTTCAAACAGCCAATCCTTTATATATTGATCAACTTTTTTTATTTTGAACAGGTCCAATGCAGCGGGGTGGCTGAGCAAAAGCATAAGCCCATCGGATGATAGCTGAGGGGTACAATAGTCCAGCCACCCATTTAAAGAAGGGAGCTCATCCTTCATGGATTCCACAAGGCCTTTCCAAAAATGAGAAAAATACCGGCTTAATATTTCCCCACCGTTATTTTTATACACTACTTTTAACCTTACCTGTTTAAGCTCAGGAAACTTCTCCTTAATGTGCTGTTCGAGCAAGCGTATTCTCTGGGGTTCTACAAAAGACTCGGCATTTACATATATGTCCCATTTTCTCTGATTTTTGTAGACTATTGCCTTTATCAGGCTCAATTTATCTATCCATGCACCGAAACTTCCATCAACTATTTTGCCCAAAGGGAACGCTTTCGCGCTGTCACCGGCCATATGATTCACCCTCCCTTAAAGCGTTCCGAACTCTCCAAACCACTATGTCGTCAACCTCGTCCACCTTTTTGGCGGCAGTCAGCACCTGACTTACGTGCCTTTCTTCATTGTATGCTGGTATAATGACCGCCACGCTCATTATACGCCCTTCCCGCTCTTATCTGGTATCATCTTGCGGACCTCGGATAAAAGCACTTCCAAGGCCTTATCCTCAGGCACAGTTCCCACCACTTCGCCCTTTTTGAACAATGCCACCCTGCCTTGGCCGCCAGCAATGCCTATATCGGCTTCCCTTGCTTCGCCAGGACCATTGACTACGCATCCCATTACTGCCACCTTAAGCGGATAATCAACCCCTTTAAGCTCATCCTGCAATTTTTGAACCAGATTTATCAAATCTATATTACATCTCCCACAGGTAGGACACGATATTATCTCTATGCCATACGTTCTCAAACCCAGGGCTTTTAATATCTCCCGCCCCACCTTTACCTCCTCCACCGGCGAAGCTGTAAGCGATACCCTCAACGTGTCGCCTATGCCTTCAGCCAACAAGGTACCAATCCCAATAGCCGACTTTATGATTCCTGAAAAAGAGGTACCCGCTTCTGTAACTCCCAGATGCAGGGGATAATCCACTCGCTGGCTCATCAAACGATAAGCTTCTATTGTCTTCATGACGTTGGAAGCTTTAAGCGAAATCACGATATTCTCGTACCCTAGTTTTTCAAACATGGACACGTGTTCCAAAGCGCTTTCTACCATACCCTGCGGCGTATTGCCGTATTTGTACAGTATTTCCTTGCTCAAAGAGCCAGAGTTTACGCCAATCCGTATAGGTATGCCTCTTTCCTTGGCAGCAGCAACCACCTTCTGCACTGCGTTATAGCCACCTATATTTCCGGGATTGATCCTTAACTTGTCCACGCCTTTTTCTATGGCAGCAAGCGCCAAACGATAATCAAAGTGTATGTCAGCAACCAGTGGGATATCGGTCACTTTCTTGATCTCCTGGATGGTATTGGTACACGCCTCATCAAAAACGGCCAACCTGACTATGTCGCATCCACACGCCTCAAGCTCAAGCACCTGCTTTATTGTGGCATCCACATCCCTGGTATCAGTGCTGGTCATGGACTGTACCGTAATGGGTGCGTCTCCCCCTATTTCAACCTTTCCTACTTTTATCTTCCTGGTCTTTCGCCTTTCCATGCCTTTTCACCTGCCACACAGTTGCATTTGGGCTCATCTCATTATATCTTGATAGGTCACCAATACCATAAGGAGTATGAGCACTACAAATCCTATGAAATGGATAAACCCTTCCTTTTCAGGTTCGAGTGGTTTACCCCTTACGCCTTCAATCAACAACAGCACAAGGCGTCCACCGTCCAATGCCGGAAAAGGGATAAGGTTTATAACCCCCAAGTTTAAGGTTATGATTATGGCCAGACTTAAAAGCTGCTGCATCCCCGCTTGAACGGCCTTGCCTATCTCTCCTACAATGCCCACCGGTCCCATAACCTCATTTAATCCCTGGCCCCTGAATATCAGGGCTCTAAGCATATCCACCATCATGACCATTATCTTCCCCGCCTGACGAAAAGCCAGGCCTATAGCAGGCATCAAGCTATACCGCCTAATCCGTCCAAAGACTATTCCTATCACATATGAGTCGCTCTTTTGGCTATACTCCGGTACCAGCTTAACGCTTATATTCTTTCCATCCCGCTGCACCACTATTTCCAGTTCGTTGCCACCCTTTTGCTTTATGGTATTGCGTATGGCTTCAACCGCTTGCTGTGCCTCCATGCCCTCCACCGATACCCCATCCACCTGTAGGATCTTATCGCCCGGCATGAGCCCAGCTCTATCGGCCGGGCTGTTTTCTACCACCTGTAAAATCTCGGGTACAACCTCGTATATCCCATAGCCCATGTAAAACACAGCAAGGAGCACTATAGCCAGCAATATGTTCATGGCAGGCCCCGAGGCTATGACTGCCATACGCCTCCACAGGCTGGCATTGCCGAAGGCACGTGGGTCATCCGACTTTTCATCTTCGCCGAGGAATTTAACATAACCGCCTATTGGCAATGCCCTCACCGAAAACCGAGTACCTTTACTAGAAAAACCAAACAGCTTAGGCCCCATACCGATAGAAAATTCTTCCGCGTGCACACCGACCAACCGTCCAACCAAAAAATGGCCTAGCTCGTGAACCATTATGAGAACGCCAAAGAAAAGCAAGGCAACTAATAACGTCAGCATGCTTTCACCCACCTTTTCACATCAACTGCCTGCGTATGCCGTGGTCTACCCTCAGTATGGTATTGAGGTCAGGGTTCTGAACGGCCTTATGCGACTTCATGGCCTGTTCTATCATTACAGGAATTTCCATAAAGGAAATCTCGCCTCTCAAGAATTTTTCCACTGCTACCTCATCGGCGGCGTTCAATACCACGGGCATAGTCCCTCCTATTTCTAATGCCTTATACGCAAGCCCTAAACAGGGGAACCTGTCAAAATCAGGCATCTCAAAAGTAAGTGGTTCCATGGCGGCAAGCTCCAAACTCCCAACTGAAGACTCAAGGCGTTGGGGCCATGATAAAGCGTACAATATGGGCAGGCGCATATCGGTCTTGCCCATATGGGCTATTATGCTACCATCGATATATTCTACCATGGAATGTATGACGCTTTGAGGATGGATGACCACCTGTATCTGCTCTATGGAAAGCCCGAACAGCCAATGAGCCTCTATGACTTCAAGCCCCTTGTTCATCAGGGTAGCGCTATCTATAGTGACCTTCTTACCCATCCTCCAGTTTGGATGATTTAAAGCCTCCTCCACTGTGACGTGGCGTAATTGATCCTTTGAGTAATTTCTGAAGGGGCCTCCCGAAGCAGTAAGGTATATCCTCTTTATTTTATTTGGGTCATCACATCCGGCTAAGCACTGGAATATGGCGGAGTGCTCGCTGTCCACCGGTATGATTTTGCTTTCCGACTTTCTGGCAGCCTCTACAACCAGGTGCCCGCCGGCCACCAACGACTCCTTATTTGCCAGCGCAACGTCTTTACCAGCCTCTAAAGCCGCTATGGTGGGTTCAAGCCCAGAAATCCCCACCACCGCCACAAGTACTAGGTCCACCTCAGGCAGCGTGGCTATATTTTTAAGGCACTCTTTGCCCGATAAAACCTCCACGCCGGTAAGGCCGTAATTTTTAAACTCTTGAACGCTCTCAGAGTCCACTATCCCCACATAGGAGGGATGAAAGGCCTCTACTTGCTGAGCCAAAAGCTCAACATTTCGATTGGTGGTCAAGGCAACAACCTGGAATTTGTCGACGTGCTCATATATTACATCCAGGGCTTGCCGGCCTATAGAACCGGTAGAGCCCAGTATTGCTATCCTCTTTTTCATATTTGACCTCCACGCAATACCTTTCTGTACTCTTAAGATTTGCCGTAGATGCAAACATTATGTAAGCAGAGGCTTTTAGCTTAAAAACAGGAGGTAATAGGAGTATACAGCCGTCACAGTGAATAGAATGCTGTCAAACCGATCCAATATTCCACCGTGTCCGGGCATAATGCTCCCGAAATCCTTTATATTGCAAAACCTCTTGACGCTAGAAGCCGATAAATCTCCCATTTGAGACGTTATGCCGCACAACAGGCTCATGACAACATAATGGATATAACTTATCTCAAACTTATAAAACCGGTAAAAAAATAATCCTACCAACATGCCTGTCAACATGCTCCCTAAGATGCCGCCTATGCTTCCCTCGACGGTCTTCTTGGGACTGATCCTTGGACAAAGCTTGTTCCTTCCCCACTTAAGGCCGGTAAAATAGGCGAAAGTATCGGTGGACCATGTTGCAAATAACGTAAATATTAGGAGGTATTTGCCATATGCTTCAGCCTTGTATAAAAGCATTAAAGGCATAAAAGCCATACCCGGATATATACACCCAAAGACCGTTAAACCGGCATCCAATAAATTTAAACGTTGGGATATCACGCTGAAAGACAAACAAAAAAAAGCAACCAACAGGATAAAGAGCATAATGACATAATAACCATTTAAGGGTAGTGTGGTAAGCCAGAACAGCAAAAAAATAAATAAATAGCCTACCCACGAAAGGGGACTGTATCCACCACGGCGGATAGCGGCATAAAATTCGCGCATCCCCAGCAGTGATATAGCCAAAACAGATAGGTCAAAAAACCAACCTCCTATGTAAAAAACCACCACCAGATATATAATGCCTATTGCTGCGCTGACTACCCTTAATGCTAACATCGTTAATTCATCCTCTCATCCATTAAGGCCGCCATACCGCCTTTGGCGCTTCTGATACTCCACAATCGCTTCCAGGTAGGCTTTTTTATCAAAATCCGGCCATAAAACGTCGGGCGCAGTAAACACCAACTCGGTATATGCAACCTGATAAAGCAAGAAATTGCTTAACCTAAACTCTCCACTGGTACGGATCAAAAGGTCGGGGTCAGGGATATTGGCCGTATACAGGTAATTGCTAAAAAGCTGTTCGTCGATGTCGTCTATCGAGATCTTATTGTCCACCACATCCTTTGCTATGGCTTTAACTGCACGTATGATCTCAGCCCTTCCCCCATAGTTGAGGGCTATATTCACCCACAGCCCGGTATTATCTTTCGTAAGCTCTACTGCCTTAATAATTTCCTTTTGCGCAACTGGGGGAAAGGCATTGACCTCACCCAAAACCGAAATCTTGACGTTATTGGAATGGAGCGCCCTGACCTCCTTTCTTAAATACTCCACTAACAGGGACATTAGGGCATCGATTTCGGCTGCAGGCCTCTTCCAATTTTCTGTCGAAAAGGCATACAAAGTCAAATACTTTATCCCCAGCTCATCGCTGGTCCTTATAACCTCTCTGAGAGCCTCCACTCCCTGCCTATGACCAGCCACACGGGGAAGCCCCCTTCTTGTAGCCCATCTACCGTTCCCATCCATAATTATGGCCACATGCTGCGGGAGTGGCTTGCTCCTTACCTGTTCCATCAAGACAGACAAATCCGCATCACCGGTATTTTTCTTGCTGTTAAACATTTAATGCTCTATCCTTCCTCCCCATCCATAGGGTTTTATGATTGAAAATCAAGAGGGTAATACCTAAATATGGAAACAACCAGTTCCATCTGCCCATCTTCCACAATTCTCTGGCGAATCACTCTCTCCTCTATATTAGAGTTCTCCTTAAAGCCCTTTGATGCCGGCGGGAAATACTTCACTATTCTAGGAATAACGCCCACACCGCTCCTTTCCAGAACCTGAAGCGCATCCTCTAGCCTTAAACCCACCAAATCAGGTATGTTCATCTAAACCTCCATGATCTCCTGTTCCTTTTCTTTGACTATATCGTCGATCTTCTTTACGTATTGATCGGTCAGCTTTTGTATCATTTCCTCTCCGCTCTTTAAGTCGTCTTCGCTTATCTGGGCTTCCTTCTTCATCTTCTTGAGCTGTTCATTGGCTTCGCGCCTTATTGAGCGAACAGCCACTTTAGCCTCTTCTCCGTATTTTCTAACCAATTTGACCAGTTCTTTTCTGCGTTCTTCAGTGAGCTCAGGAAATACCAGACGTATAACCTTACCGTCATTGCTAGGCGTGACCCCTAAATCCGATTTCAATATCTCCTTTTCTACTGCAGGGATCATCTTAGTATCCCATAGAGATATGACCAGCATCCTTGGCTCTGGTGCTGTAATATTCCCCAACTGGTTAACCGGTGTGGGCACACCATAATAATCCACTACTATGCGCTCAAGAATTTTGGGATTGGCTCGTCCCGCCCGTATTCCCACAAGCTCTTTCTTGAGCACCTCTACCGATTTAGCCATCTTAGAGCTGGCCTGGTCATGTATTTCCTTTATACTCGGATTCATACCTACTACCTCCTTAACTCACCTATTATTGTACCTACCTTTTTGCCTAAAACCGCGGCTTTTATATTTTCCTGGTTATCCAGCCCAAATACTATAATAGGAATCCTGTTATCCATGCACAACGATATAGCGGTAGTATCCATTACGCCCAAGCCTTGATTTAGCACATCGATGTAACAGATCTCGTCTATCTTTTTTGCGTTAGGATTCTTTTTGGGATCATCATCATAGACTCCATCGACATTTTTAGCCAGGAGTATGACTTCAGCCTCTATCTCAGCTGCCCTTAACGCTGCTGTGGTATCAGTTGAAAAATAGGGGTTACCTGTACCACAGGCAAATATCACTATCCTGCCCTTCTCTAAATGCCTTATAGCCCTTCTGCGTATATAGGGTTCGGCAATCTGTCTCATCTCAATGGCGGTCTGAACCCGGGTCTGTACGTTTTTGCTCTCAAGCACGTCTTGAAGCGCCAGCGCGTTTATGACGGTTGCTAGCATCCCCATGTAGTCAGCCGTTGCCCTGTCCATCCCCATACTCATGCCTTCCCGGCCTCTCCATATGTTTCCTCCGCCGACTACTATGGCCACTTCCACCCCCATCCTTTGTATCTCTATCACCTGGTCAGCAATCAGGTTCAACACATCACGGTCAATGCCATATCCCTTTTTGCCAGCTAATGCCTCTCCGCTGAGCTTTAAAACTACTCTTCTGAATATCGGCTTTTCCATCAGAGTACCTCCATCTTTAATATATTTCTACACTCATGCGGCATATCCTCTTTTTTAGAACAACAAACTTCAAATTAATTTTTCCCAAAAAAAGAGAACACCTATGTGTTCTCTTTTAATTACCCTTCATCTGTTTTGCAACTTCTTCCGCAAAATTGTCCTCTCTCTTTTGAAGCCCTTCGCCCAACTCAAACCTTACAAAACGCCTGATCCTGATGTTCTCACCCAGCTTAGATATCATCTCCATGACCAGCTCCTGGACAGTCTTGTCAGGGTCTTTCACAAAAGGCTGCTCCAACAGGCACACCTCTTTATAGAACTTGCTAATCCTGCCTTCAACAATTTTGTCAACCACTTTCTCTGGCTTGCCCTCATTTAAGGCCTGAGCCTTTAGTATCTCCTTTTCTTTGTCTATGACTTCCTGGGGAACCTCTTCCCTCGAGAGGTACTGAGGATTAGAGGCCGCTATGTGCATCGCAATGTCGCGCACAAAAGTTTTAAACTCGTCAGTTTTTGCCACAAAGTCAGTCTCACAGTTTACCTCAACCAGCACGCCGATCCTCCCGCCAAAATGGATATACGCATCTACCAAGCCTTCAGCAGCGATTCGCCCTGCCTTTTTAGCGGCAGCTGCAAGACCTCTCTCCCTCAGAAGCTCAATCGCTTTCTCCATATCGCCATTGGCGTCCTGCAAAGCCTTTTTGCAATCCATCATTCCACATCCAGTTCGCTCTCTCAGTTCTTTCACCATCGAAGCAGTTATCTCCATGCTAACTCCTCCGTTTCTTATGTAGTGTAACTATGAAATGGCCTCCATCTATAGGGATGGAAGGTTTTCTTGCTTTCCAGAACATTTCATACCAAGTAGGTCATTGAAAAGAAAGGGGAAAAACAACGGAAGGCCATTCTTTTCCCCTTTTTATTCCTCTTGAGCAGTATATTGTTCGCCCTGACGCCCCTCCAGGACGGCATCGGCTATCTTGGAAGTTATTAGCTTGATGGCCCTGATGGCATCATCGTTGCCAGGAATCACATAGTCTATCTCGTCAGGGTCGCAGTTGGTATCCACTATGGCCACAACGGGAATACCAAGAATCCTGGCTTCTCTTACAGCGATGTGTTCCTTTTTAGGGTCAACAATGAATACAGCTCCCGGCAGCTCCCTCATTTCCTTTATGCCACCCAAGTTCTTCTCCAGCTTTTCCTTTTCGGCACGAAGCCTTATGACCTCTTTTTTGGGCAGCACATCAAACATGCCATTGGTCTCCATCTCTTCAAGCTCTTTAAGGCGCTTGATCCTCTGGCTGATAGTAGTGAAGTTGGTCAACATACCACCCAGCCATCTGTTGTTCACATAGAACATGCCACAACGCTTAGCTTCTGTCTCAATTGATTCCTGAGCCTGCTTTTTGGTACCTACAAACAGTATGCCTTTCCCTTCGGCCGCCACATCGCGTACAAAATTATAGGCCTGCTCCAGCAATTTAACGGTCTTTTGCAGGTCCAAGATGTATATGCCGTTTCTTTCAGTGAAGATATAGGGAGCCATCTTGGGATTCCAACGCCGGGTCTGATGCCCAAAGTGAACACCTGCTTCCAAGAGTTGCTTCATGTTTACTACTGCCATGGCTTTCACCTCCTAAAAGTTATGCCTCCCCATCCCTCATCTCAATTAGCAACCAGCTTTGCTGGCACCCGCCAATTGATCAGGAGGGTGTGTCTTTGCCACCTTTAGTAGTATAGCACAAGCCGTTTCCCAATTCAACAGCAAATTTCACACTACCCTATCCCTAAGTCCCAGGATCAGCTTTACCTCTCCCTTACCCATCCCCAGCGCTTTGGCTATCTCATCTTCACTGCTTCCACTCTTATGCATGAGTATGACGGCTTTGCGCTTATCACTATAAACCTTATTAATATTTTGCTTTAAATCTTTGCTTGAGTTCCGCAGCTCAGGCGCACTTTTTGTATAATCTCCCCTTAATGTGGTTGTTGCTTCAGGAAAAGCGCCATTTATTATGTCTTCCACCGCCTGATATAGTTCATATAGCCTTTTTTCTTTCTCTTCAAGCCGCTTTTCCAGCTCAAAAAGGTATAACCTGTCCCTTCTAGTTTGCCAGAATATTGCAAACAAAAACACTATGCCAAACAGGAGGAATATCAAAGTCTCACTCATACTCTTCCCCCTTCTAAATCCTGATATCGATGTTAAACCCCTTATCCCTTCCCTTAATTTCAACCTCGCCGTTTAAGATACCTTCTCCCTTTTTATTCTCCTTCACTTGCTCCTTTTTTACATATCTAGGATGACGCCGAGGCGTGTTATGTTCCCTGTTAACCTTTTTGTGATGCACATTCCCACTAGGAACCACCTGGCGTTGGGCTTGATCGATGGCCCGCTGAAATTCATTGGCATTGGCAAACTGATTTATGTTGACCTTTTGGTTTTGTATGTCAACTTCTTTTGCGTATTCGTTTGTCCTTTGCACGCTAATTTGGATATCTATCGGCCGCACCGACATATTATATCTCCCCTTTCACCCCTCATACGCCACAAAGCGTACCTCTCCCTCATCCCGCAAAAAGGTGGCATAATTGATGGGGTCCTTTACGTTAAAGGTCGACTGGCCAATGGTTATGGACACGCCAGGGTAAACCACCTTTTTCACATGGACCTTGCCCTGTGCACCCCTTAAAAACACCTCTTCCAGTTCAAACAGCCGTGCCTTGATTGTTGGAATCTTCACGCTATACTCATCCCTTGCCCGCAGCGCCTTTTGTTTAGTAATCAGCTTATCCGGCGGCAGTTTCCCACTAGACTCCATTTTGGCAATGACCGCTAACACCTGCTCAATCTTGCGCTGCTCCTTTTCCAGCCTGTCAAGCTCCTCCTTAAGCTGTTCATATTCTCGCCTGACTTCTGGACTTACTCCAACCTCCAAGATTGTAGCTGTGGCCATGGGCGAACCTATAGTAGAAGCCGATATACCCAAAGCCGCATGGACCTTGCCTCCCACTATCAAGGCCCGCTTCCCTATTAGCCTCACATGCTGTTCGCTCACCACATTGCTGTGCATTATGGCTTCCGCCGTGACATCCCCTTTGGCGTATACGGTGCCGTTTTCTATAAATCGCGCTGTCACGCTGCCTCCTGCTTGAATTATCCCCTTTTTCATCCCCTGTAAGCCTTTTCTCAGTATTATATCTCCTTCAGCAATCAGCGTTGCACCTTCTACAACGCCCCTTACCTCTATGCTTCCACCAGCCCTCACCTCAAAACCCGACAGGACGTTGCCATGTATGATGACGCTGCCCACGAAATTTATATTCCCCGTGGAGTTATCCACGTTATTTTTTACCTCATGGATGCTGTATACATGCACTCTACCGCCTATCATCTCGACCTTTCCATCTATACCTGCTATCAGCTTTAAGCCATCTTCTGAAACCACGACATTCTTGCCAACGGGCAAAGCCAAAGGCTTGCCGGGTTTTGCAGGCACCGAAGCTCCCCGTACCGTCCTCCCATCAATGCCTGGTGTGGGAGGTGTCAGCGTCACCAGCACCTGGCCCTTGGTTACGTTCTCTATATTATCCAGCGAATGATAGTTAACCGTCCCATCCTCTCGGATCTCAGGCTTGGCTTTTTTATCGGGTCTAAAATGGTAAGTAAGCTTGGCGTCTTGCCCATCCTGTGGCATCCGGCCGCGGGCCACAACCGTCTCCTGACCGTATGTGCGGCTATTTAACGCTTGACGTATGGCACCCTCGTCAATGCCATATACCACACCCTTGTCTTTTAAAGCATGTATTATATCTTCATACGTGAGCAACTTCCCTCCCTCAGCCGGCAACAATACAATAGAAGCCTGCATGCCATCCTGCGAGACATACACCAGCACCTCTTCATCTACCGGCCGCTCGGGTTGTGGCTCCGCAATTTTAACGGGACGGCCAGAAGACGCATACATGGCTTGGGCGACAGCCTCTACCTTCACTCCCTCAATCTTTTTTCGCTTCAAATAATGCATAATGGTCTCTTCGTCAGACTTTGTAAACCTTGATGAGGGAATAAACACCGTGAGGTATACCCCGTCTTCTTTGTACTCAAGAGCAAAGTTTTGTTGAGAAGGTTTGAGCTGGCTTTCCCCTTGTTTCGGGTCTTCTTCATCCACATAAAGCAAAAGCCGATATGGCCTAACCACTATGCCCATCATAGTCCGGCCTTCCTGAACGATTTCAATCTTTGCCTTTCCCGGTTCTACCCCGAGAACCTTCAACCCTTTTTCCAGAGCGGCGTTATAGGTGTTGCCTTCCACTATGACCTCTCGCCTCACCCTAACTCTCCCCCCATTAAATCTATACCCCATTTGCTTAGCTTATTTCTTAGCCTGACTAGCGCCCTGGTATGAAGCTGTGAAACCCTCGATTCAGAAACGCCAAGAGCCATACCGATCTCCTTCAACGTTAGCTCTTCAAAGTAATACAAGCTTATAACCAGCTTTTCCCGCTCAGGCAGTTCATCGATAGCCTGTGCCAGATGGCGTTTTAACTCGTTAGCTTGTGCCACCCTTTCAGGGTCATCTTCCAAACCGAAAACTCCTACAGACCCAGCCAGCGCGAAAAGCTGATCCTCAAGAGAGACTACAGCAAGAGAATGAACGTCTAGCATGGTCTTTCTAACCTCTTCTACGGTAACGCCCAGAGCCTGAGCTATCTCCTTATCATTTGCAGACCTTCCAAGCTTCTTTTCAATGGCATCCACCGCTTCAGCAAGTTGCTTGTACTTTATGCGCAAAGAGCGAGGGACCCAATCCTGTTTGCGCAACTGGTCCATGATGGCACCTTTTATCCTAAACGTCGCGTATGTCTCGAATTTGACATTTTTTGATGGGTCATACCTTTCAATGGCATCGATCAATCCCAGTATCCCATAGCTTATAAGGTCTTCCACATCCAGAGAAGAAGTGCTGGCAAAAGCCAGCCTGGAGACCACTCGTTTTACCAGGTAGCTGTATCTAAGTATGAGCTCATTCCTGAACTCTATATTGTTATGCTTTTTATACTCAATCCATAAGTTGCGCGGATCGATGACAGCCACTTTTTTTGACATTTCCCTCTCCTCGTCTTCACAATATCTTTACGCCGTGCCCAATAGTTTTGACCACTAAAACGCCGCTGTCAGCATGAAGCTCGATGGTCCTACCGTAATTTCCACCGGTATCTTGGGCCACAATAGGTATATTGTAATGCCTTAACACTTCAACGGTGGCCTGTACATTCCTTTCACCGATATTCAAGACATCGCTGGCGCTTCCTTTAAATGAAAACATCTGGGCTCCTCCCGCTATTTTGGCGGTTATAAACTCCCTCTTTGCTTTCATCCTCAACATCAGTTCAAGGAGGTACTCAACGGCTGTATCGGCAAATTTAGCCTTGTTCTGATTATTCCTTATCAGCTTGCTGGAAGGTAGCATTATGTGCGCCAGCCCGGCTGTTTTGGTGGTCCTGTCATACAACGCAATTCCCACGCAAGAGCCCAAACCCAGAGTGACCAAAATCCCGTCCCCCGCAGTAACCTTTAAATCAGCCATGCCAACCTTAATCACTTTGTCCATTTACACAACCCCTAAAGCCTTTAGGATGACAGGAAAGGACTCTATATCGGGTATTACTATAAAATGGCTTCTAAACCGCTCCGTGCCATTTATCAGGTCGGTTTCAATAAACATCGCTTTATCGCTGCTTTGGCCGAATTGAATCATGGGGACGCTGAGTATGGCACCCAGCATATCGTAAGCAAAGGAGGGAACAGATGGTTTCATGGTAAGGCCGGTAAACGATGATATAGCCCCAAGATAGGCAGCCGTGAGTATGTTGCCTATCTCCTCCAGAGCAGATATTTCAATTTCTGAAAATTCCTTTTGAGCAACTGGCGCATCCCCCAGCAATAATGACGTTATATGCTTGGCGGAAACACAATCCAATATAACCAATACGGTACCGCTTATATCTCCGTTGAATTCCAGGTATATGCCCACCACTGGGGTTTCCGCCCCGCCCATCATCTCCTCTACATCTCTAAATTCGGCTATTTTAACCTCGGGAACGTTCATATCAATCCGCCTATTGAGCAGCTTAGAAAAAGATGTGGCGGCATTACCTGCACCTATAGTGCCTATTTCCTTTAATATATCCAGATATAGAGAACTCAAGTTATCTAATGGAAACGACATATTGCATCACTGCTTTCGTTTTAATCTAACAGCCATTCTAAAGTACGAGATATATCCATCACCATAACAGGTTTATCGCCAAGATTTATGAGTCCGGAGATAACTGCCTTCCTTTTGCTGTCAAGGGCTTCAATGCCCCATTGGATCTTCTCCGGAGATACATTTAATATCTCGATTACCCTGTCAACTATCATCCCCAGTCGGTAATCGTCGTACTTCACTATCGCCACACGCGTTGCGTCAGTAGGAGGGATTTCCTCATAGCCCAACAGGCGCCTTGCACTCATCACTGGTATTACATCTCCCCTCAAGTTGATAACCCCCACTATTTCATAGGGGCTGTGTGGAACCCTGGTTATGTGCGCCATTCTCTCTATGGATTCCACAAAAAGCACATCCACAGCATAAACTTCAGCCTCTATCTCAAAGGCTATATATTGCTTAAGCTCACTGCCTTTGAACACCTTATTGCCCCCCTCTTCAAATCAAATGGTTTACATCCAGGATAAGAGCCACTCGTCCGTCGCCTAAGATGGTAGCCCCGGACACTATCTTTATTTTAGCCAGCGCTTTGCCGAGGGGCTTAATCACTATCTCCTGGTGGCCCATCAGCTGACTTACAGATAACGCCGCCAGCTTTTCGCCCTTCTTTACTATTACCACGGTAACAGGGCCTTCCGATTCAATCTGCTCATCGGGACATTCAAGGACCTTTGCCAGTCGAACAAAAGGTATCAGCAAACCACGATAGTCAATGAACTCTTTTTGCCGAACCAATTTGATGGACCCCACTGGTACTTCCATTATCTCTTTTATTGAGCTTATGGGTATGGCATAAACCTCTTGTCCCATGGTGACCAACAGAACCTGGATTATGGACAGGGTAAGCGGCAAGCGGATTATAAACCTTGTCCCCTGATTGGGACGGCTGTCCACATCAACCGTCCCACCCATGGACTCAATTTTTGTCTTGACCACGTCCATTCCAACACCGCGCCCTGAGATATCAGTTACCCTTTCGGCCGTGCTAAAACCGGGTTCAAATATAAACTGCAATATCTCCTGCTGGCTTAAGCTTTCGGCTTCTTCACTGGATACCAGATTTTGCTGCACAGCACGCTTTAAAACCTTATCTATGTCTATACCCCTGCCATCGTCGCTGACTTCTATCACCACGTTATCACCGTCATAGTAGGCTTTAAGCTCCACCGTACCCTCAAGGGGTTTGCCAAGGGCTGCGCGTTCCTGAGGAGACTCTATACCATGGTCAACGGCATTTCTGATAAGGTGTACAAGCGGCTCACCGATTTCATCTATTATTGTCCGGTCAACCTCGGTTTCGGCTCCCACTATGTTAAGCCTGACATCTTTGCCCGTATTCCTTGAAAGGTCTCGGACCGTTCTTGGAAATCTCTCAAACACGGTTTGTATAGGAATCATCCTTGCCTTCATTACAGCATCATGAAGGTCGCTGGTCACCCGGCCCAGGTACTCAACCGATTCAGCCATGGCCGCTTTATCTTCATATCGTTGGAGGTCCTGAAAGCGGTTCTTTATGATGATAAGCTCGCTGACTAAATTCATGAGCCTGTCCAGCCTCTCGATGTCAACTCTTATACTCCTACCAGCCGCCTTTGAGGGCCTTTCCTTTACCTCCTGTGCAGTTATTTTATCTATGCCCTGCGATTTAAACTTTGCTCTCTCCACCCGGTTTCGACTTTGTATATCGTCAAGGCTAATTTCTTTTATGCTTATGCTTTCTATTTCAGAAATGCTGTCCAGCTCTCTCTTTATTGTCTCAATCTCAGCTCTGCATAATGCCACTACAGAAAATGACAGCTCAAACTTTTCTTCCTCGATGTCCTGTACTGAAGGTTGAGAATGGATTATATGCCCAAAGTTTTCGATGGCTCTGAACACTATATACGCACGAGCCGCTTTCATAAGGCACGATTCCTTCAGCTTGACCTCTATGTAGTAAGGAATAAAACCGTCCTTTACCGCCTCGCTTATTACGCGGACATGATGTTCATCCAGCGACAATCCCTCTTTATGGGGCTTATAATCTTTGGCGACTGTGCTATTGATAAATCCTTCCAACTTTGCTCTAATGCCGCTTATATCCCTCGGACTTTCAACGCCTGCCTGGCCAATATCCTGAAGCAGCCCCTCTAACATATCCAGAGCCTCAAACAGCGCATCCATAACCTCCACGCTAACATTCATATTCCCTTTCCTAATTGTATCCAACACATTTTCCATAGCGTGAGCCAGGTCCGCCATTGTCTTAAAACCCATGCTGCCGGCCATGCCTTTTAAAGTATGGGCTGACCTAAAGATCTCGTTTATCACTTCCGTATTATCCGGTTGCTTCTCTAGCACAAGAAGGTTGTTGTTCAAGCTTTGAAGGTGCTCCCTGCTCTCCTCCATAAACAGTTCCCTGTACTGTGAGCTATCCATCAACTGACACCCCCATCCTTATTGCTTTGTCCAAGAACTAGCCATATGAAAGCGTATCTTTTTAAGATACAACCTCATCATCAAAAAACTATATTAATCCCTTAGCCTTCAATCTGCGCTGCTGCTGGAATATAAAACCTATCAGCCTGTCTTGCTCGACCTCCAAAATATCTACAAATTTGACCCCTACTTCAAACTTGTAGTTTCTCTCTACGCAAGGGACGACCCTAACGACCAGCCCTTTCAATTCTAGGAAATCCTTCTCTCCTAGAGGAATTCTGCACTTCAGCTGCTGACCTGGCTCAAGCTTCTCGTCGGTCAATAGCCTCATCCCACCACCGCTTATATCTGCAGTATAAGCCTTAAGGTAATTAACCTCACCTTGATCAGAGCCCTCTTTTATGACTTGAAAGCCTACAGGGAGATTTATCTTCAATCTGTAGAAGTTGCGCCTCTGAAGCCTGTGTATCGGCGAGACTTGTTTAAGGCGTATAAGGTGCACCGTATCTGTACGTTCACGATCAATGACCTCGGCATCAAAATAAAACTTGCCGCGCTCGCGAAAGAAGTTTATCCTAACCCTTTGCCCAATGCTCAACACAACAGGTTCCCCTTTCAGCATGGGCATAGTGATCCACAGCTCATCATCCTGCGGAACATCCTGTATCATGCTGAAACAGGCTTTTTCGTCAGCATTCAAACGTTCCTGCACCACCACCTCGATTTTTTCGCCTATATTGACGACCCCCTTTACAACCATGACCTCCCTACACCATCCTCCTACAGCACCTTGTGTTTGGAATTAAACAGCTTGAGAAGCTGATTTACGTAACCTTTAAACCCCTGTACCCTATCGTCTTGGCGCTGCCTTCCCGCCACTATGGCTTGAGCCATGCTGTGCATCTGCCTGGCTGCGTGGCTTCTTGGATATTCCAGCACAAACGGCTTCTGCTGCTTGGTGGACCTTATCACCGCCTCGTCATAAAGCATATATCCCAATGGTTCCAGATTCACATCAAGAAATCTTTGTGCTACCCTTATGAACTTGCCCATCACGTCATTTGCTTCCTGAACGCTGTCGGCTCTGTTGACCACCAGTTTAAAATTCACATCCTTTTTTAAGTTTACTACCGACTTTACCAGGGCATATGCATCAGTTACAGATGTGGGCTCTGGCGTGGTAATTACAATAGCCTCGTTGGCTGCTAAAATCATCTGGATGACCTTTTCAGAAACCCCCGCCCCGGTATCTATCATTATTATGTCTGCCAAGTCATCCAGCCGCTCCAGCTGTTCCATCAAAATCTCCATATCCTGTCTGGAAAGGTTGATGAGCTCCCATATACCTGACCCACCTGCTATAAATTTAATACCACACGGCCCTTCAGTTATAACCTCCTCAATCCTCTTTTTATGGGTGATCACGTGAAACAAGTTATACTTTGGGATCATCCCCAGCATCACGTCAATGTTCGACAACCCGAAATCAGCATCTATAATAAGCGTCCTGTACCCCATGGCATTTAAAGCGATGGCACAGTTAAGGGTAAAATTGGTCTTCCCTACGCCTCCCTTGCCGCTGGTCACAGTGATGATGCGGGCCTTTTGAGTATAGGCATAACGCTTTTCCCTTAAGTCCTTTACAATCTGCCTTAACCTTTCGGCCTGGTCCATCAAACTTCCACCCTTTTCATAATACAGGATACCAGCTTGCCGGGGTCTGCCACTTCTATATCATCAGGCACGCTTTGGCCGGTAGCAATATACGACAGCGGTTTACCACTTAGATGCCGGCAGTTCAATATGACCCCATAGTTGGAGGCCTCATCCATCTTTGTAAAGAGCAGTTTGTAATCCGGCAAGAAGCTGTAACTCTTAATTATATTTAAACATCCAGAATAGCTGGTGTTACAGCTCAGCACCAGATACACCTCATCGGCTCCGCTTAAGGAAATGAGTTCTAGTATCTCCCTTTCCTGCGCCCTGTCCCTGATGCTCTTGCCGGCAGTATCTACAAACACCACGTCTTTATCCCTGTGCTCTTCAAGCGCCTCCACCATCTCCCGGGGAGAATATAAGATGCTCAAAGGAAGCTCCATTATTTCGGCGTATATCTTTAGCTGGTCCACTGCTGCAATCCTGTAGGTATCGGCGGTGATAAGCCCCACCCTCATCTGTTTTTGTATGGAAAATATGGCTGCCAGCTTTGCCAATGAAGTGGTTTTGCCTACCCCCGTAGGACCAACAAATACCACTACCTTGCGTTGGCCGGCAGACACCTCCAGAGGCCGTGGGGTACCAATGTGCTCCATGAGCACCTGCCTTATACACCTTTCAAAATCGGCATAACCCCTCTCGTAAATCAAGCCGGCCTTTTCAATGATACCCTTTGCTATGTCCTCATTTACCTCGTTTTTGATAAGCATTTCATAGTAGGGGAGATACTCCTGTTTTATGCCCGGCTTTTCCCGGACTTCTATTGTCCTAAAGTTGCTGGCCAGCTTGTTTAAAAGCTCGCCCATATTTGAGATCTGGGCTTCTAGCTTCTCCAATACCTTGGCTGTATCATCGCGCTTTATGGATGAGATATAGTTTGTCGTGTTATAAACAGGCGTTGTCCTTTTTGAAGGAAAATTTACATCACCTTCCTCTGAGGCCGCCACCACCTCAATAAGAGGTCTTTTAAACAACCCTGCCAGCCCTTTTTGCCGTATCTTGCGGGTACTGAGTATTAGGGCATCCTTGCCCATTTCGTCCTTGACTTTTTGCATAGCTTCCTGAGCGGTATAACCAATGTACCTTTTTACCTTCATAGCTTTAAGCCCTCACCACCCCCACTGACTGTATCTCCACCGAACCGTCAAGCTCGTTATATGATAAAACCACTAGATCCGGTGCTACCTGCTCGGTCAGCCTTTTGAAGTACATCCTCACAACCGGTGCCGTCAACACTATGGGCTGTAACCCTATAGAAGTAAGCTTCTCCAATTCTTTAGTGAGGTTTTTAAATATGGCATGCGTTTTAGTAGGTTCCATGGCTAAATAGGACCCGTGCTCAGTTTGCTGAACGCTGTCCATTATGGCCTTTTCAAGCTCGGGAGCAAGCGTTAAAACCTTGACCTTCTTCTCGGGCACAAACCTCGAAGTGATTGTGCGTGCCAGAGCCTGGCGCACGTATTCCGTGAGCATATCAGGGTCTTTAGTTATATTGCCATAATCAGCAAGCGTCTCGAGTATGGTGACCATGTCGCGTATCGGCACATTCTCCTTGATCAGGTTTGCCAGAACTTTTTGAACCTCACCAAGGGTCAAAGTCTTAGGTACTACATCCTCTACCAAAGCGGGATACTTCCCTTTTAAGTTATCAAGCAAGGTTTGTACGTCCTGACGATTAATAAGCTCATGCCCATGTTTTCTTATAACCTCGGTGAGGTGAGTGGATATAACCGAAGGTGGATCCACCACAGTATAGCCCAGCATCTCGGCCCTCTCCCGCTGATGCTCCTTTATCCACTTGGCGGGCAGGCCAAATGCCGGCTCTACGGTGTCAATGCCCTCTATGGGTTGCTCTACAGTGCCAGGGTCCATGGCCAGCAAATGGTCAGGCAATACCTGCCCTCTGGCCACCTCCACCCCTCTCACCTTTATGACGTATTCATTTGGTTCAAGCTGTATGTTGTCCCTCAGCCTTACCACCGGAACGATGAGCCCCAAGTCAAGCGCCATCTGCCTTCGTATCATTACTATCCTGTCCAATAAATCTCCGCCTTGGTTCACATCGGCCAAGGGTATAAGTCCATACCCGAACTCCACTTCCAAGGGGTCAACCTCTAAAAGCTGCATCACATTTTCCGGTTTTCGCATCTCCTCCAGTATATTCTCGGGAGCAGCCTCCTGCCCAGCAGCTGCCAATGAGGCTTTGGAAGCCTGGATCAGGGTATAACCCATATAGGCCATGCAGGCTCCCATGGCAAACAATACCCAGCGTGGAAAGCCCGGGAAAAAGCCCATTATAAACAGGAGAACCGATGCCAATACAAGCACCAAGGGCTGACCGGTTATCTGCTTTAAGAGGTCCCGCCCCAGGTTGGATTCAGAAGCCGCTCTGGTGACGATGATGCCGGTGGCGGTAGAAATGAGCAAAGCGGGAATCTGGCTCACCAGCCCATCTCCTATGGTCAGTATGGTATAGCGCTCAAGCACCTGTTCAATTGGCATCCCCCTCTGCGTTGAACCGATTATGATGCCGCCTACTATATTGATGATGGTTATAAGAATCCCTACTATGGCATCTCCTTTGACAAATTTGCTGGCACCGTCCATAGCACCGTAAAAATCAGCTTCTTGCTGTATCCTCTGCCTACGCCTTTTAGCCTCGTTTTCATCGATAAGCCCTGAATTGAGGTCAGCGTCTATGGCCATTTGCTTGCCGGGCATGGCATCGAGAGTAAAGCGAGCAGCTACCTCTGCCACCCTCTCGGCTCCTTTTGTGATGACGATGAATTGTACGATTACGATGATCAAAAATACAATAGCCCCTACCACCAGGTTGCCCTGCACCACAAAATGGCCAAAGGTTTCGATCACCTTTCCAGCAGAACCCTTGCCCAGAATGAGCTTGGTGGACGATATGTTGAGAGCCAAGCGAAAAAGGGTGGTAATAAGGAGCACCGAAGGGAAAACTGCAAAATCTAGTGGCTCCTTTACATAAAGGGTTGCAAACAATATCACTAGCGACAAGGAAAGGTTTAAGGTAAGGAGTATATCCATCATGCCTTCGTTGAGCGGAAGGATGATGAGAAGAACTACAGCCACGACTACAAAAGCTATGAAGATATCTGCAAACTTCAAGCCCAAACCTCCCCTTCAAATACGTTTCCCCTTCATGGTATACACAAAAGCCAGGACTTCTGCTACTGCACGAAACAGCTCGGGTGGGATTGCCTGCCCTATTTCAGTGGACTTGTATAACATCTGCGCCAAAGGCTTATTCTCCACTATATACACCCCGTGCTTTTTGGCAATCTCCTTAATCTTCAATGCGACATAATCCTGACCCTTGGCCACCACCACAGGGGCGTCGTGCTCCTTTGGGTCATAGCGCAAAGCCACTGCAAAATGGACAGGGTTGGTTATCACCACATCGGCCTTAGGAATCTCCTGCATCATCCTGCGCAGCCCAATTTGCCTCTGTCGCTCCCTTATCCGAGAACGGATAAGTGGATGCCCTTCCACCTCTTTGTATTCATCTTTCAGCTCCTGCTTGGTCATCCTGAGGCTCTTTTCATACTCCCACCACTGGTAGAAATAATCAAACACAGCCAGTATAATAAACATAACCGCTATCTTTATCCCTATATTAAAGGCCATATTGGCTACAGCAAAGAAACTTTTCTTTATATCCCATTCTGCCAGCTGTGCTAAGGAGCCTATATCTGTCATAAACTCACGGTAAGAGATAAAGACCACTATCATAAGTTTCAGCAGCGATTTTAGAAGTTCAACCAAGGTCCTCTTTGAGAATATTCTCTTCAAACCTTCTAACGGATTTATGCGGTTCAAGCTAGGCATCAATGGCCTGCTGGTAAATATGAAGCCCACCTGCCAGTAATTGACGGCCAGCCCTGCCAACATGACAAGTCCACACACCGGCAACACGGTTAGGGCTGTGGTGTACAATATATCTTTAGCCATAGCCACAACGCCACTATATGTATAAAGCTGATTGTAAACGACTTCAGGCTGAAGATAGAGATCGTATGCATGACACAGCCTTTTCATCATATAAGACGATGCAAACTTTAAAGCCAACAGTCCTATTATAAGAGCTGCAGCTGAGTTTAGCTCAACGCTTCTGAATATCTGCCCCCTTTGCCTGGCTTCCCTCCTCTTTTTAGGGGTGGCTTTCTCGGTCCTTTCCTCGGCAAAAAGCTGAAGGTCTATGCACATCATTGCAGACCCACCCATTGAATCACGTTCCTTATTCCCTTGAACATGGACACAAAAGCGCCATCCATTATGCTTATTAGAACAGGTACGGTCAAGAGCAGTACAAGTAACCCTATTAGTATTTTAAAAGGGAGTCCAATTACAAATATGTTCATCTGCGGTATTATCCTTACCAGTATGCCAAATACCACCTCAGCCAGCAAGGCTGCCGCCATAACCGGCACAGCCATCTTAAGCCCCAGCACAAAAAACTCTTCAAACATCTTAAACATGGCAACAGCTATATCTCCCGTCAGCTTAGCCTTACCCGGGGGCACAACTTCAAAGCTGTACAACAGCAGCCTGATAAGGGTATGGTGTCCATCCATTGCAAAGAACAACACCATGGCAATGACGTTGTTAAAATTACCTACCAGGGGAACTTGGATATTGGTATGCGGGTCCAGCACATGCACGACGCCAAACCCTATCTGGGTATCCATCAACTGCCCTGCCAGCAAAAAGGCCGAAAAGGCCAATGATACCAAGTAACCCATGATTATGCCAACCAAGAGTTCTTTGACAACATAAAAGGCCATCTCCACATATGAGCTCATGTCTATCGAATGACCAAAAACAGGGAAATAAACAGCTACAATACCCGTCATCGCTAATATAAGTCCTATCGTAAAGATGGCAGGGACACTTTTCCTCCCAAAAACTGGTGACATAAAGAACATGCCGGATATCCTGGCCAGCACCAAAAACACGGTATCAAGGTTCAAAAATAGCCTTACAAGCGCCTCCATCATTTTATTTTCACAATCCCACTATAGTATTTATGCTGTTGTACAGCCTCAGCGTAAAATTAACGATAGTCTCTAAAAGCCATGGCCCAAATACAATAAGCGCAACAGCCACCGCCAAAATCTTAGGAATAAAAACCAGGGTGTGCTCGTTTATTTGAGTAATAGCCTGGAATATGGCCACAATAAGCCCCACTATAAGGCCCAGCCCTAGCATGGGTGCCGATAACAGTATACCTGTATATATAGCCTGCTGTGCCAACGTTATTATCTCCCTCTGGCTCACCGCTTCCCCCTCCTTTACTTGAACCCTGCCAGCAGGTTTTTAATCACCAGATCCCACCCATCCACCATTACAAACAGGAGTATCTTGAGAGGCAGGGAAATCATGACGGGAGGCAACATCATCATACCCATAGACATAAGGGTGCTGGCCACCACCATGTCCACTATGATAAAGGGTATGTATATCAAAAAACCTATTTGAAATGCCGTCTTAAGCTCGCTGGTTATAAAGGCGGGTATGAGCACATGGGTAGGTATATCATCATAAGTTTCGGGTTGCTCTCGCCCGGCAAGCTCCAGGAACAAAGCCAAATCCTTTTCCCTGGTCTGCTTCATCATGAACTCACGAATGGGCTTCAAGGCCTCGTGGGCAGCAGTTTGCTGGTCTATCTTCCCATGGAGGTAAGGTTGAACGGCCTTTTCGTTGACTTGGGTAGCAATGGGAGCCATTACAAAAAAAGTTAAGAAAAGAGCCAATCCAATCAAAACCTGGTTGGGCGGCATCTGCTGCGTACCCAGAGCATTCCTGACAAATGCCAGCACAATTATTATCCGGGTAAAAGCCGTCATCATTATAAGGATAGAGGGTGCCAATGCCAGTACAGTCAAAATGCCCAGTATTTCTAGGCTGCCCACCACATCCTCGGGAGACTGGGCGGTGCTTACTTCCAGGCGGGGAATGGGAATTGTGGGCTGTGCTAAAACCTTCTGAACAAATACAAATGATGAAAGAGATATCAGTGCAACACCTACAGCCACCATGGTGAACAGCCTTTTACTCATCCCTATTCGCCTCGCCCTTGAACTTTCTCAAACAGTTCTCCAACAACCCAGCAAATGAACCGCTTTCCCTTTGGGGCTGAACAGGTATTAGTCCTTCCTGTGGTATCTGCCCCAAAAGCTTCATATTTTGCCCCGTAATCCCCACTATGTAATATTGACTACCTACCTGTATGATGCACACCCACTTATCCCTTCCCAAAAAGATTCGATCTATTACCCTTATGTACCTCCCAGTGGTATAGCCAGCAAACTTGGCCCCCATCAACCGGGTAACCAGATATGCCAAAGCCAATACTGCTATAAATGATATTAAAATTCCTATAGCATGAAATACCTCTTGCATCGCATCGCTCATCCTATTACCTTTTTAACGGCTTCGATTACCCTATCAGCTTGAAAGGGCTTGACCACAAAATCCCGCGCCCCTGCCTGTATGGATTCGATCACCATGGCCTGTTGCCCCATGGCAGAACACATTACAATTTTAGCATCAGGATTTATCTTTTTGATCTCCCTCACTGCCTGTATGCCATCCATCTCAGGCATGGTAATATCCATTATAACCAGGTCGGGCTGAAGCTCCTTATACTTTTCCACAGCCTTCAAACCGTTTTCGGCTTCACCGGCTATCTCGTAGCCGTTTTTGGTCAATATGTCCTTGAGCATCATGCGCATGAATGCGGCATCATCCACCAACAAAATTCTTTTTCCCATGGCCATCCTCCTTTTCTTGGTATGAATGCTATCATAATTTTAAAGTCTATTTAAGGCTTGATATCCTTTTTGAAGGGCTTATTATATCGGTGATTCTTACGCCAAAGCTGTCGTCGATCACCACCACCTCGCCCTTGGCAATCACCTTACCATTTACCAAGACATCTACCGGTTCACCGGCCATTCTGTCCAGCTCTATCACAGAACCGGTGGTAAGCTCAAGGATCTCCTTTATGAGCTTGCGTGTCCTGCCTAGTTCCACCGATACCTGCAAAGGCACGTCCAGTATAAGGTCAAGGTTGCCCTTACCATCGCTTATCGGTTTTTCTTCCAGAGGTTGAAACATAACAGGCTGCACATTTATAGGCTTGGCCTTGGCGGCCTCATGAGAATCGTCTTGCTTCTGCACACTGCTAGGACCTTGCGGGGATTGTGATAGCTCATTATGCAGAGGAGCAGCACTTGATTGCTGCTGGGCTGTCTGCTGGTCGTATCCTCCAAGCAGGTTGCTCAACAGTTCCTTTGCAAAATCAATGGGTAGCAGCTGCATTATGTAGCTGTCAATAAGCCCCTCCACCACCATTTTAAAGTTGATTCGAACTATGGGCTCATCGGATTTAAAAAGGGTATAAGGAAAATCTGTCGAAAGGTCCATGACGAATGTGTTGGGGGGCGATATCAAAATGCTTTTGTTGAACATGGTAGACAGCGATGTACATGCAGAGCCCATCATCTGATTCATCACTTCACCCATGGCGCTCAAGTGTAGCTCTGAGATTTCACCGCCAATATTAGTACCGTCTCCACCCATCATAAGGTCAGTGATGATTTTAACATCCCTCTCCTGCATGATCAGGATATTGGTTCCCTCAAGCCCTTCAGTGTACTGCACCTCCGCAGCTATAAAGGGAATGGGATACTGCTTTGCCAGCTCCTTGATGGTAGTTATAGTCACTTCAGGGGTGGTGATCACCACCTTCTTGCCAATCAAGGTTGAGAGGGTGGTTGCGGCTGTACCCATGCTTATGTTGCCTATTTCCCCCAAGGCATCGATCTCCTCCGGAGTAAGTTGCTGTGAAGGCTGCATCATGATAGCTTGATCTCTCAGCAGGGCATCTATTTCTTCCTGAGACAGCATGTCGTTCATATCCATGGTTCAATCCTTTCCTCCTTCTTCACATATACTGGTGACCTGGACAGCAAGGTAGTTCTTCCTCAAGCCTACAACCCCGCAAAATTTTTTGACACCGCCAATATAGACATCGACATCCTCATCAACTTTTTTGTCCAGCTTGATCACATCCCCTTTCTGAAGGTCTAGGAGGTCTCTTATGGTAATGCTGGCCTCTCCCAGCACCGCCTTTACCTCAACTGGAGTATTCTCTATCTGCGAAGCCAACAGTTGATGGTATTTATGCTCGCTTTCTCCTGTGAGCTTTGTGGAAAGCCAGTGCTTGGAGCTTAACTGCTGTATAATGGGTTCAATCACCAGATAAGGGATGCATATGTTCATCATCCCTTCTACCTCTCCAATATGGGCATCAAGGGTGACTATGGCTATGGGTTCGTTGGGCGAAATCAGCTGTGCGAACTGTGCATTGGTCTCTATATGCTCCAGCACAAATTCAGCATTGACAATATTAGACCATGAGTTATTCATTATGGGCAAAAGCTGCCTCATTGTCCTTTCGATGAGTACAATCTCAATCTCTGTAAAATCCCTCACCTTTTCAGGAGCTACCCCAAGTCCACCTAGCATGCGATCAATTATAGCATACACAACATTGGGTGAAAATTCCAGTATTATAGAGCCCTTCAGCGGCCTGAAATCGATGATTCCCAGGACAACAGGGTCAGGGAGTGAATTGATAAACTCGCCGTATGTCTGCGGCTCCACTGATACTAAATCTATCTGGCAGTACGTGCGCAAGATTGCTGAGAAATAAGACCCCATAAGCCGCGCAAAATTCTCGTGGATGATCTGCAAAGTACGAAGCTGGTCTTTAGCAAACTTTTTGGGACGCCTAAAGTCGTACACGCTTACCTTTTTTGTGGGCGCTTCCTCTTTTATTTCGTTTATGTTCACCTCTCCTGCCATAAAGGCTGCCAGGAGCTCGTCTATCTCGCGCTGTGACAGTACTTCAGCCACCAAACCGTACCTCCCTTACCCTTTACTGCATGACAAACTCGTTAAAATATACGCCAATGATTGTGTCAATCTTGAGGCTTTCTTGTAAATCCTGCTTTATTCGATTTTTTAAAACTTCCTGGATATCGCTGCGCTTCATGTCGTCTTCTGAAACATCACGCAGTATCGCGATGATCCTGTCTCTCACCCTGTGTAAATTTTTGTTTAACACTTCCACATCTTTTTGGGTTCCCACCTCTATGGATATATCCGCCTTTAAATAAGAATCGCTGTCTTTCAAATTGGTGATAAACGGGTCTTTATCATGAAACACAAAGACTTCCTTCTTTACCTCATCTCTATTGTCATTTTTTTGAGGACCTTCAACTTGGCCTGCTGGACGTAATTGCAAATACAGTATAACGCCCATTCCTATAAAGACGATCACGAAAAGCGGCACGATGATTGCTAGCAATTTCCTCGTATTCATAAGCACCACTTAACCCCTTCACTCTATAGTTTGTACCTTTTCTGCGTTGATGGCTTTTACAATTTGTACATCCACCCGCCTGTTTTTTGCCCGCCCTTCTTCGGTTGCATTGGAGGCTATGGGATAATACTCTCCATAGCCCTCGCCCGAAAGCTTGTTGCCGGGAAAACCATGCTTTTCCTGAAAATACCTTACCACTTTTATGGCCCTGTCGGCCGAAAGCTCCCAGTTTGTAGGATAAAATATGGTGTTTATTGGCTGAGTGTCTGTGTGGCCTTCAACGCGTACCCTGTCTATTTGGTCAATGTAATTGAGCAATATCTTTGCGATCCTGTCCAGTATCTCCTTGGCCTCGGGCTTAAGTTCAGCCTTGCCCACGTCAAACAGCACATAATCCTTGAAGCGAATGAGAATCTCGGTTTGCGTTGGCGAAAGCTCAAGCTGTGCTGGAATTTCATTTTGCACTATGTACTGGCTCATCTGCTCGTAAAGCTTTAAAAAGGGATCGACCTGCCCAGTACTTTTCTCGCCTTGCTTGTCCTGCTTCGCCTTATTCCCGATCAGCTCATTTAAATTAACAGAGGAAGGGCCTTCCTTGCGCATCCTAGGTGTATCGCCAATGCTGGTACCGCCTTGCAGAATGCCTATACTTCCCCTCAGCGATTCCACCAATGCTTCCCACTTTTGTGCGTCTATCACCGAAAAGGAGTACAACATCACAAAAAAGGTGAGAAGAAGCGTCACCATGTCCGAATATGTTACAAACCACTCAGCGATGCCACCCGATTTTTCTCTTTTCCGTCGTCTCTTCATTCATTCCTCACCTGCGGTTGAATTGTGGTGTAAAGCCTCTCTTTCCTGTGGCGATAAAAACGCTTTAAGCTTCTCTTCGATAATCCTGGGATTTTCACCAGCTTGTATTGAAAGTATGCCTTCCAGCATGATCTCCTTGTAAAGCATTTCCTGGGCGCTCCTGTGCTTAAGCTTATTGGCCATGGGAGTAAAAAACAAATTTGCCAGTATGGAACCATAAAACGTGGTAACCAGCGCCACTGCCATATTGGGTCCCACCGAAGAGGGGTCATCCAACTTCTTAAGCATGTTTATAAGGCCGATAAGCGTTCCAATCATTCCAAACGCCGGTGCCAGGGAAGCCATGGTTTCAAATACGGCCTGCCCCTGGCTGTGCCGCTCCTCCATAAAGGTAAGCTCAGTCTCCATTATGTTCCTCACAAGCTCAGGGTCGGTACCATCCACGATGAGCAAAATACCCTTCTGCATAAAAGGGTCCTCCAGCTTATAAGCAGCCTCCTCAAGGGCCAACAACCCTTCTTTTCTAGCGATATTGGCTAATTCTATAATTTGGCGTATAATTCCGTTTGGATCCTTTGCCTTGGTAAAAAATAAATTTTTGGTAACCCTGAAGATCCCAATGATGTTCTTTATAGGATACGATATGAGCGTAGCAGCAAGGGTCCCACCCAGAGTAATCATTATGGATGGCGCATCGTAAAAATTGCCCAGGTCTCCTGACATCATTATTCCTGCCACGATAAACGATATACCGGCTATAATTCCTGCCAGAGTAGCTATGTCCATATCAATCATTCACCTGCCAATCCATCATTCCTTTGAAAAGAACAGAAGATTTGCCTCTTAAATGCCACAATCCGTTCAATTACCTCTTCCACTTCTTCCTTTACCACAACCTTTTTGTCGTTTGTCAGGGTTATCACCGTATTAGGCGTCTTTTCGATGTACTGTATCAAATCGGGGTTTATATAGAACTCCTCACCATTCAGGCGCGTTACCTTGATCAAGAAATATACCTCCTATTCAAATCTAAAGTCCAAGTTCACAGCCGGAAGCCCATGCCCGGCTGTGAACTTGAAAATTTCATCTCTTCAAATTAACCAGCTCTTGTAACATTTCATCAGCCACCGTAATGATCCTTGAATTGGCCTGGAACCCTCTCTGTGCAACGATCATGTCGGTAAATTCTTTGGCAAGGTCCACGTTGGACATCTCCAGAGCGCCTGCAATAATGGTACCCCTCCCGCCAATGCCTGCCCTTCCGTATACCGGATAGCCTGAATTGGTAGATTGCTGGTATAGGTTATTGCCCACCTTGTTAAGGCCACCGGGATTGGTAAAGCTGGCTATAGCCAGTACGGCATCCTCCCTGGACTGGCCATTGGTATAATAACCTATCACACGTCCCTCTGAATCGATGCTTATGGAACTCAGTATACCAGCAGCATATCCATTGCCGGTAGCCCTTACAGTAGTGGCACCGGCAAACTGGGTAAACTTGGACGGGTCAAACTGCATGTTCTCCCTTCTCAAGAATATGTCGGCGGCACCGGATACGCCTGGGTTCATAACTATAGTTATATCTGAATTGATCAATGACTGAAGGAGCCTTCCATCCTGCCCGAATATCAACACGCCATGGGCTTGTCCGGCAGGTATATCTGCGATTCCGTCACCATCGATGTCATAACCCGGTGCGGTGCCTGACTGGCTACTGGGTACATCCACCATTGGAACCACATGGCTTACGGCAAAATCATTGTATTCAATGCGAACAGTGCTATTGGCGGGCAAGGCATCGCCGAACGCTACCTGCACGGTCTGCGTGCCATTCACCAAAATAACAGCCTGTCCAGACCCCAAAGCACTTGTACGATCATTGAACTCGTCCTGATCATTTACCACTGTAAATTGATATTGATTTACTCCTGAACCAGTAACAACAGACAAAGATTTAATGTCTTGGCCATACATGATTGGCCTGTTGGCACCATCAATGCTTACAGGAGTTTTTGCTGCCGTTGCGCCTACGCTTTTTTCAACCGCATACACTCCAGCTCCCGCCTGAGGTGCAGGCACTATCTTCCAGGACCACACGTTAGGGGCCTGTTTGGTAAAAATGTAGTTTAGTTTGTGCTCGTTGCCGAGGGAATCAAACACGCTAAAGCTGTACTGTACTTGTTCTCCAACGTCGACGTTAGCATCCAAGTTGCCCTCAAATTTGATCATATCAGTGGCTTTTGCCGACATTGAAAGGTTTGACAGATTTATCGGCCCAGGCGTGCCAGTGACATCCACATACTGGGCTCCCGTTATTGGATCAGTAACCAGGGTGGTCCACCCCAGCACCCTCAAGCCTCCAGGATAAACCAGATTCCCTAAAACGTCGATGTCAAAGTTCCCTGCACGGGTATAATACACGTTGGTCCCATCCGAAACCATAAAGAAGCCTTCCCCGTCTATAGCCAGGTCAGTAGCCCTATCGGTCCTCTGCACACCGGTACTGGTATGAAGTACATCTATTGAACCCACAGATACGCCAAGGCCAATCTGTTGCGGATTTGTACCTCCCCGTCCACCCACCTGCGAAGGTGCAGAGGCGATCCTTAATGTCTGATTCAAAATCTCCTGGAAAGTGACCCGGCTGGACTTAAAAGCCACGGTATTGACGTTGGCGATATTGTTACCAATGACATCCATTTGAACCTGATGGACCCTTAAGCCCGAAATTCCTGAATACAATGACCTCATCATACCACAACAACCTCCTTTGGTTTTTTGGCGCAGCTCATTCCCTCTGTCGTTCAGGAATGATGCAGCCTCCCCAAAGGGGTCCAGCTACAGCACTACTGCGCCATCAATATTTGTAAAGACACTCTCCTTTATGCTTTCACCATCGACCGCCGTAACAATGGTTTTTGTAGGAACGTTGACTATAAACGCCAAATTGCCCATAAGCACCAATGAATCCCGCACGCCTTTCGCCTTGGCTTTTTCGATGGCTTGGCCAATTAGGTCTATCTCTTGCTGCGATAACGATATGTTCCTCTGCCTCATCCTAATTTGAGCGTGCTTGCTGAACTTTACAGCTTGTTCTTTCTGTACAGCCTCTCTCAGTATTTCATTAAAAGCGGTACTGCTAGCCTTATTGCTGCTTTCTCTTGCAACATTCCCCTGCGAAGTCCTTGATACCCTTACAGAATAAAGGAGAGGGTTATACTCGATTTTGCCGCCATCCACCCTACTCATCTCCCTGTGTAATCTCCTTTACATCCTCCAAGGCGAGGTCGTATCCATTGACATGCAAGGTAACTTTTCCGTTAAACAATGAAACGCTTTCCACTCTGCCGCGTACAGGAAAAACTCCAGCCGAGTTTTCTGCCCTCTTTTCGGCATACACCACCTTGTCGATCAAACTCATTGCTTTCATCAAAGCAAAATCGCTGCTCATGTTCTGCATGAGCTCCAAGGTGCTGAACTGCGCAAGCTGGGCAATAAACTCCCTGTCCTCCATGGGACGTAAAGGGTCTTGATACCTCAGCTGCGTTATTAGGAGCTTTAAAAAGGCGTCCTTCCCCAGCTGATTAACAGGCTGTTTCTGTCTTTCCACTGTACCAACTTGACCGCTGACGCTGCTCACATACATTCACATACCCCCTCTTTATGCAAGGCAATCAAAACTATGATATCCATGGTAATAAGCACTGGGCCTGACGGCGCTTTGCTGCATTCCTGAAACGCTGACCTTTGTTTTACGGGAAACAGGGTTTCCAAAATCCCAACCATTCCCCACACCGCCGTGCTGCGGTTGCTGATAACCCTGGTCCATGTTTACATCAATGTCTACCAGGGCGTAACCCTCTTGTGCAAGCAGCATTTTAAGTTCCTGTACATGCGCTTGTATAAAATCTTTGACAGCGTGGGATTCCACAGTGATTCTAACCGCCAACGTCCCATTTGTCATGGCCACATTTACCACCATCTTGCCCAGTTCAGGTGGCTTTAGACGCACCTCCACCTCCGAGCGTCTCTCTGAAAGCAAAACCCTCACCCTATCAGCAATCTCCTCTAGCGCTCGATGAAGGTTTATAAGCTTCTCGTCAAATACGGGGTTCATCTCATCGCTGTATATCGCCTGGAGATGCCCCACAGCATATAGGCCTTCCCCTGCATGCCCTTCATGGCCAATGCTAAAGTTCAAATGCAAATCTCCTTTGGCATCACCCAAATCGCCTGTGCTATTATTGCTATTATTCATGGTTTCACCCCTACCATCTACGCCTATAACGGACCACTCCAGCTCCACGTTTTCAATGTGCTGCTTTGAGCCTGTAAAGACGCTTTTGTCTTTTAGGCTTTGATCCTTTAAAACCGCCCTCCCTAATGCATCTAATAATTGGCTATAGCTACCTATAGCATCGCCATCTTTCTTCAAAACCATCGCCAACTGAGCATCTGTCGCCTCTTCTACAATGTACCTTAAGCCGTAATACGCCCGTACCCCTGAAGCCAGCGTTCCCTTCACTTCTAGCTCTCCTTCATGAGCAAAAACATCAGAGGCAGCATGCATGCCCCAGTCAGCACTTGGCCCATCATCAAATACCTTATCGCCTGCTGAGTACAAAGGGCTTGTTCCCTGGTCAGGTATACCACCGTGATCATCAATCCTTTCAAACGCAGAGTGCACCTGATGTGAAGGGAGAGCATTTTGGTAGCCCGGCAAAATGCTCTTTTGAAGGGCTTCAGAAAATTCCTCGAAAGCCTCATTGTTCGGGATTTGGGGTCCTACTAAGCTCCTCTGCTCCTTCAATACTGCTAAAATCGATTCCCATGATGCATAACGTGATAAAGCCTGAAGGGCCGACGGCATGTTGTCCAATAAAGGCATTTCACTTCCCTGGCTCTCCTGACGGCCGCTGGTCTCACAGCTATACGCAGCTTGAAACGGCATAAAGCTTTGCAGTATCAAAGCAAACTGGCTCCCCCAACCTTCCTCATGTACGGCACATGAACGCCTCTCCTTTAATTTGTCGTTGCCTTCGATGACATCGCTTTGGGCGATACCGCACACCGCACTCACATCCACAACCATTTCACCCCCTTTCGGCTTTTTACTATATGCAAAAGCTGGAAAATTACTCTCCAGCCATTTGCCGCGTCAATTCGGCTGCCTTTTTTGAATCCATTGCTCCCAAAATTTCACCGCTCTTCTCCTTGGACAAGTTCCTGAGTATCTGGATGACAAGAGAACTATCCTCCATCTGTGATAGAATAGAAGCGGCTTGCTCTGGTTCCATATTTTCATAGACCTTGGCAATGTCCCTTATGTTTTCAAACTGGCTAGAAAGCCTCTGCTGGAGTTCCTCAATCTCTTTTTCTTTCTGCTGCAGTTTAATCTCCCTCTGCTCAAGTTCCTGTTGCTTACCTTCAAGCTCGCTCTTTAAAGCATTGAGCTGATTTTCAAAATCCTTTAACCTGCTTTTTTCTTCTTCAATGGCTTTTAACTGCTGCTGTAACTTAAGGTTTCCCTCTGATTGCTGGTTGCTTACAGCTTTAGAATGAAAGGCTAACCTCACCACCACATCTCTTATACCACCCACGTTGAAAAAGAAAAGTAACCCTATAGCGGTAATGACAAATAGCACCAGTCCTAATATAAAAGGCCATACGGCTCCCCTTTTGCTGTAAAATACCTCTCTTATAACCTCCTCATGTCCTGCCATTTATCAATCCACCCTGCTTGTATATTTTATAGCTGGCGTATTCATCTATCGCATTTTGGTACCTCTTTTCCTCTTCCAGTCGGTACTGATAATACTGCCTTTCCTTCACCTCGTTCAATACATTGACCTCTCTTATCAAACCAATCAACCTGGATTTTGCAGCATCCACATCATTGGTCACTTTGTCAACCACCTGTTGTTGTAACTCTACCTGCCTTCGAAGCGCAAGAGAATAATCAGAATATCTCTTCATATGATATACGGTCGTACCATTGGCAGCAATGCGGTCCATTTCCGAGACAACGCCGTGGTATTCATCAGTCAGCTTAGACAGCATCGCCAGTTGCCTGTCAAGCTTCCTTTGCACTTCGGCGTATTCCGTCTCAGCCTGCCTTTTCTTCAGCTCTTTTACTTTAAGCAAAACCTCCAAAGAAAACTTAAACTTTGCCATACCTTGTTTCTCCTCCGGCTTCACTGACTAGCTATCCTTTCCATCCATTGGCAGGTGTCTTCAAAATCGGCTTTCTCATCCACGGCTTGCTGTAAAAACTCGGCTATATACGGCATCTTTTCGATGGCTTCATCCAATTCGGGATTGCTGCCGCGGCGGTAGGCACCTATATTCACAAGGTCCCTGGCCTCTTCATAAGTCGCCATCATTGCCTTTATCTTGCCTGCCAGCATCATATGGTTTTTATCGACGATATCGGGCATAACCCTGCTTACGCTGCCCAGGACGTCAATGGCGGGATAGTGATTACGGTTGGCCAACCTTCTCGACAGGATTATATGCCCATCCAGTATTCCGCGAACCGCATCGCTGATGGGTTCGTTGAAGTCATCGCCATCCACCAGCACGGTATAAAGGCCGGTTATGGAGCCTGTTTCTGCGTTTCCCACCCTCTCTAGCAATTTAGGCAATATCGAAAACACCGATGGGGTGTAACCCCTGGAAACCGGAGGTTCCCCTATGGCCAGGCCCACCTCTCGCTGCGCCATGGCAAAGCGCGTCAGTGAATCCATCATGAGCAGCACCTTTTTCCCTTGATCCCTGAAAAATTCGGCTATGGTGGTTGCAACAAAAGCTGCTTTCAGGCGCACCAGCGGCGGTTGATCCGCTGTGGCTACCACTATGACAGAGCGCTCCAAACCCTCTTTAAGGTCTTTTTCTATAAATTCCCTCACTTCCCTGCCCCGTTCGCCTATGAGAGCGATGACGTTGACATCGGCAAGGGTGTTGCGCGCTATCATTCCGAGAAGAGTACTCTTCCCCACCCCACTGCCTGCAAAGATCCCCAGCCTTTGCCCCTGCCCGCAGGTCAATAACCCATCTATAGCCCTTACTCCCAGCGCTATCGGCTTTGAAATCCTTTGACGATTCAGAGGATGGGGCGGCGTATTCTGGATACCGAGCCACGCCTCTGGTTCCACAGCGGGCCCTCCATCCATGGGATTGCCCAGCCCGTCCAGTACCCGCCCGACAAGCCGATTGCTTACGGCAATTGTGAACGGCCTGCCGGTAAATACCACCTTGCTGCCAGGTCCTATGCCATTGAGGTCCCCATAGGGCATGAGCAATATCCTGTCTTTACGAAATCCGACTATCTCTGCAGAGATATGCTCGGTCTCCTTTGCATTGTATACATAGCATATCTCACCTACTTCCCCGGCAGGGGCCTCAGCTTCTATTGTAAGCCCAATAACCTGAACTACTTGTCCGGTACGCTTTATAACCTCAACCTTACTTATCATATCCCTGTATTTTTTAAGCGAGACACAACCCATGTCAATGCCTCACCAAAACCGCTTCAATTTCTCTTATTCGAGTATCGACGCTGCCATCAACAATGCCTCTGCCCGTATCCACCACGCAGCTTCCAGAGCTCAAAAAGTCATCTGCTACAATATCCATATCTTCGATGTGAGGTAGCTTGGCCAAAAAACGCTCTTTCAGCTGGCCTATTCTGTCGTAATCCTGCTTGCTCACCTTAAGCTGTACCTTCACCCTCCCTTGGATTTTCCTCAGCGTTGATTCGATTAACTGGGCTAAAGCCTCATCGTCTGTTTCTAAGCGGTCATATATAGCGCGTTTTGCAATATCCAAAGCCAGAGCCACAATGTCTTGCTCAAACTGCTTATAAAGCATCTCTCTTTCCCTTATAACCTCTTCTTTCATACGCTGAACCTCATCGATTTCGGATAAAAACTGTTTCTGGGCATCCTCCAGCCCTTTTTGGAAGCCAGCCTGAAATCCTGCCTCCCTTGCCTGCTCCTTTATCCTTTGAGCCTCCTTGGTAGCTTCAGCTATTATTGTCTTTGCTTCCTCTTGAGCCTTGTGTCTAATAGCTTCAGCATCCCGCTTTACCATTTCAATTTCCGCAATGCGTTCAACGGGGTTCACCGTTTGACCAGGAATATTAGAAGTGTCCATGCTTACCGCAAAGTGCATCCTCTTTTGAAGGGTAAAACGGCTTTCTGGGTTCACACAAATCCTATGGGACTTCAATACGTTAGACAATTACCTCATCACCGCCTCCCCGTGATATTATGATCTCGCCGGCCTCTTCAAGCTGCCTTATTATGTTTACTATTTTCTGCTGCGCATTTTCCACGTCCCTGAGCCTTACCGGGCCCATGTATTCCATGTCTTCCTTTATCATCTCCTGCAGGCGTTTGGACATATTTGCAAATATGACCTTTTTAACCTCTTCGCTGGCTCCTTTGAGCGCCAATGCCAGGTCGCTGTTGTCCACTTCTCGGAGGAACCTCTGTATAGAACGGTTATCCAGCGTGACAATATCCTCAAACACAAACATTCTCTTTCTTATCTCTTCAGCCAACTCCTTATCCCTGAGCTCTAGATTTTCAATTATATACTTCTCTGTACCTCGATCAACCGATAGCAATATATCTACTAAAGCTTGAATTCCGCCGGCGTTTGTAAAATCAGCTGTCAACATAGAAGAAAGCTTTTTCTCTAGCACCCTCTCCACTTCTTTTATGACGTCCGGAGAGGTTCGATCCATCAGCGCTATCCTGGTGGCCACCTCCACCTGCTTTTCCTGGGGCAGTGCAGAGATTATGGCGGCTGCTTGCTGCGGGCGCAAGTAAGCCAACACCAGAGCTATGGTCTGGGGATGTTCATTCTGTATAAAATTGAGAATTTGCGAAGGCTCAGCCTTCCTTATGAAATCAAAAGGCCTGACCTGCAAAGACGAGGTAAGCTTGTTTATAATTTCCAATGCCTTCTGACTGCCCATAGCCCGCTCTAAGATCTCCCTTGCATACTCGATACCGCCTTCGGATATGTAGTTCCGCGCCAGACACAATTGGTAAAACTCTTCCATTACTTTATTCTTAACATCTGCATCAACTTTGGATAGATTAGCTATCTCTAGCGTTAACTGCTCGATTTCATCCTCATTCAAATGCTTGTATATTTCAGATGCCTTCTCTTTGCCAAGGGCTACGAGCAATATTGCTGCCTTTTTACGGCCTGTCAGCACTTCCCTCTCCGGCATACAACTCCTCCTACTCCTCGCTCAGCCAGTTGCGTAAAAGTTGGGCCACAGCTTCTGGCTGTTCGGCCACCAGCCTTTCAAGCCGCTTTTTGATCTCTTCGTGCTGATCTGTCAGCTCCAATTGTGGCAGAGTTGGCTGCGGAGCCGTTTCTTCCAACACCTCTCGGGCAGTGGCGACTTCTAAATGGACACGTCGCAAGCGCATGCGCATGACCGCTACGGCGATTGCTACAGCCACCAGCCCAACTGTAATTGGCAGTACCCAATACTGCCAGCCTATGCTTTGGGCTTCACGCTGTTTAAACCCCTCAAGCAGTTGTTCCTGTAGCGAGGTGTCAAACTTCATGTTTTGCACCACCACCCTTGAGACATCAGTCCCCACAGCAGCTGCCACCAGTTCTTTAACCTGCCCAAGGATTTGTGGATCTAGAGATTCATTGTCTATGACCACCGAAATAGAAAGGTCTTCCACTTTTCCCTGCTGCTCTTCCAAAATTTCTTTTATTTCATTAACTTCATAATTAACTATTTCATGTGTCTTATCGTATGAACCGTTCTCTGCGCTTTGAAGTTCTGGATACTGGGTAGTATTAGAAGCCTCCCCCACCACCCCTTCAGGCACTGCATTCTTTACCTTTTCCTTTAAAATCTCACGGCTGGCAATTATTCCATTTTCATCTATTACCGGTTCAAACCTCACCGATTCAGTAGTTTTCTTATCGAAATTCAGCTTGACATTGACTGTGGCAACAACCTTTTTATAGCCAAAAACCGGCTCCAACAGGCTTATAACTTGATCCCTTATGCGGTCTTCTAATTGGTGTTCCAGGTCAAACTGAGAACCTACCATCTCTTGCTTATCTCCATGATTGCCCGTCAAAACGTTCATGTTTGTATCTATAACAGTGACGTTTTCCTCTTTTAAACCAGGCACGCTTTTGGCGACTAAACGCACTATGTTATTTGCCTGAGATGTGGTTATGGTATATCCCGGCTTTGTTTTGATTATCACCGAAGCCGTCACAGGCACTTGTTGGCTTTTTAGCACAAAAGCATCATTTTCAGGCATCGCGATGGTAACGACGGCATCTTCCACACCATCCAAAAACCTTATGGCCTGGCTTAAGCGCTCCTGCAACTGCATGATGAGCAAAGCCCTTTTCTCTTCGTCGGTTTGGCCAAAATTGCTGTTTTTAAGGAATATATCGTAATTAAAGCCGGTTTTTGGATATCCCTCACTTGTAAGCTGCATCCTCACCTCTACTTCCTTATCCTTAGGAACCAATATGGTGGACGTCCCTTCCACTTTTGCTTCAACGTTTAGCTCCTTTAACTTGGAGTATATCTCTGCTGTTTCCTTGCTGTCCAAACCGCTGTAAAGCACAACATACTCCTGCCGGGACAAAAGCAGAGCGGCAATGGCCATTACCAGTAGCAGCGCACCTGCTCCGATGATAAATGCCTTTTTCTGTGTACCATTCAGCTTCTCCCAATACTGATTGAGTTGTCGTTTTATGGTGTCCAGTGCCAACGCCATTTGATCCCCGCTTTCCTAGTGCCCATTATAATTTCAGCAGGTAACACCTAATCGTTCCCTGCTGACCAACTACTCTTTCCAATATTTATCTCCATATTACATAAAATTACCAGACAAATAAATCAGCCTTTCGACCTATTTTTCACCATACCCTCAAATTTTGTCGCATAACAAACATATAAAAACAGGTCATATCTGCATGCGCATGATTTCCTGATATGCCTCCAGCAGCTTGTTCCTGACCTGGAGGGTAAACTGAAGTGCTATTTCAGCTTTTTCGGCGTCTATCATGACTTTGTGGAGGCTTTCTGCCTGGCCAGTGGCCAAAAGATAATTGTCGTATGTACTGATTTTCTGCAGCTGCTGTAAATCCGATATGGCTTGCTTCAGCATATCGCCAAAAGATATGCCCCTCTCCTGCTTCCTCAAACTACTGGCTACCCCTGCAATGTCTTTAGAAGCCGTAATAGAGCCCACCTGCACAAAAATTCACCCCTTCTATCTACCGATTTCCAAAGCCTTCATGGCCATATTTTTGGATGCGTTAAAAGCAGTGACATTGGCTTCATAAGAACGTGTAGCCGAAATCATATCAACCATTTCTCTTAAAATTTCCACGTTGGGCATCAATACATACCCATCCTCATCAGCATCGGGATGACCCGGGTCGTAGACCCTTTTGAAAGGCGTGGGATCACCTTGAATCCTCACAGCTTTAACGCCGCCCCCCGAAAATCCGCCCATGCTCTCCCTCAAATACTGACCAAATGGCTTGATATTCTGCTCTTCCCTTACCACCACCACTTTTCGGCGATAGGGCTCCCCTGTTTCCGTCCTGGTAGTCTGAGCATTTGCAATATTTTGAGCGATGACGTCCATACGCAGCTTATTCAACGTAAGAGCCGAAGCGCTTATGTCAAAGGATCTAAACATTTTTTACCTCCTTCCCTCATTTATGACCGCCTTTAATTTACGAAACTCACCCGCTATCTTTTGCACCAATGCATTGTACATAATGGAATTTTTTGCTAGGTTGGTCATCTCCTCATCCATATCAACGTTATTTCCATCTTCCCTCATCTGAGTGCCACCTGTGCGCACAATCCGCGGGCTTACCTGGTCAATAGAGGTTGCACCTATATCAAGGTGTTTGGGCCTCGTCTTTTTACCCTTTAAGGCGCTTGCCTCAATGGCGGACTTTAGCTCCTCTTCAAAAACCACCTTATATTTCTTGTAACCAGGGGTATCGGCGTTGGCGATATTATGGGCTATGACCTCGTTTCGCAACCATGCGGCGTCCAAAGCCTTTTCCAAAATGCCCATATTGGAAAAAAGCCTGTTCAACAATTTTATCACCTTCCAGCCACAATTATCCAATAACACCTATCAACTATAATTCGATAAAAAATTGCAAAATCCTTGTTAATAAAACAAAATTTTTTGCAAAAATAAAAAAGCGCATTGTACAAAATGCGCTTTTTGGAAACTTAATAGTCGTTTTTATCTGTCTTCTTCATCATCGTCAAAGGCCTCTTCCTGAGCCATCACCTGAAGGAAGGCTTGAAACACCTCTTCCAGCTCCTCTTCATCTTCAATAGACACATAGATGTCGTTACCTTCATCATCCTGTTCTACCCTGAGGATAACCACTTCACCCTCTTCAGTATCAATGTCATCTTCCTCTTCCATTGGCAGCAACACCATGTACTCCCTATCACCGAAATCCAAGGTGAGTAGGTGTTCAAACTGCACAACCTCGTTGTTCTCATCGATGAGCTCAATTACGTGAGATTCCATTTCCATGCAAATCAACCTTCTTTCTTTTTATTATTTAAGTAATCCAAGTAGCTTTGAAGAATGAGTACGGCTGCTATCTTGTCAGCCTTTTGCTTCCTCCTGTTACGTCGAACCCCTGCATCGATCATCAACCGATGGGCTGAAAGGGTAGTGAGCCTTTCATCCCAGTAGACAATCTCTCCCGAGTATATGCCCTTGAGCTCTTGGACGAATTGCTTCACCTTTTCAGCCTGTGGGCCCAACGTACCATTCATGTTTACAGGCAGGCCAACCACGACCTTCTCAGGGCGGTACTGTTCCAATATGCTACGCAGGCTCGAAAACAGCTTACCCTTATCAGACTTTTCTAAAGTATGGAGTCCCTGTGCTGTCCACCCCATGGTATCGCTGACAGCTACCCCTATTCGCTTATCGCCTACGTCCAAGGCCAGTATCCTCACCACGTAATCCCTTCCTGAAAAATCATATTACTTTTATTGCCAGATCAGGGCAAACGCTCCCACAATAGCCACATAGTATACACTTTCTATGTTCAACCTGTGCTTTGCCTTCCTCACCTATGGTCAAAGCGCCTTGCAGACAGCGATCTACGCATCTACCGCATCCAGTACACCAGTCTTGTATCAACAGCATCCTCTTATAGGATTTCAAAACCGTCTCCAGATTATGCGGTATCTCCCTCGTTTCAAAAAAGCTGACGTTAGCCCATACCTCTTCTATCCTCTGCATGCCTATAGCAATCGAATGGACGTACGGGAAATCCAAAACATACTTCAAAGCCTGCTTCATTTCAGAAATAAGGTGTCCTCCTCCCAAAGGCTTCATGGCATATATGCCTTTACCGTTTTTATATGCCAACTCTATGGCGGCCGTCATGTCCTCAAGGGTGCCATCCACAATGCCCACCCCACGGAAGTTGAGTATAGGGTGTATGACATCGATCTCTTCCATGCCAGCCGCTGCTTTCACTGCAGCCACATAGTGGGTAGATATCCCGACTGCCCGTATAACCCCTTCCTTTTTTTTGGCTATAAAATATTCCAATGCCTGCCTATGGCCTTTTAGAGTAAGAGGACCTTCCTGTTCATGAAGCAAAAATATGTCTATATAGTCACGCCCTATACCCTTAAGGGCCCTTTCCAACGTCTCACGGGCGGTATAGGCATCATAAGCGTACGACTTGGATGCTACCACAAGGTCCTTGTGCGACTTCAAAACCTCTCGTATATAAGGGTATGTGCCGTACAGGTCTGCCGTGTCGATGAAATTAACCCCCAATTCCACAGCCTTTCGTATGACCTCTACTCCTTCGCCGAGAGGGAGATTCCTCTGCAGAGGCCCTATGGTCAGGCTTCCAAAGCACAGCTTCGACACCACAATGGGCGTCTTGCCCAGCCTGTTGTACTGCATGGCCATCGCCTTCTATTGAGTGCGGTTGTGCTCTATATAGAATCGGAGCAGCTCCTCAAGCAGCTCATCCCTCTCAAGCTTCCTTATGATAGCACGAGCATTTTTATGGCTGGTTATATACGTTGGATCGCCCGATATAAAATATCCTACCAATTGATTTATGGGGTTATAGCCTTTTTCCTCCAGCGCTTGATAAACGCTGAGAAGGATATCCTTTGGGGTCTCGGATACCTCTTTTTTGAGCCTAAACATCATGGTCTCCTGAGAATCGCGGTTCATAAAAATATACCTGCCTTCAAAATGAACTCTTCAGAGTCTATCATACTCTATTTTGTAACTTTTTTCAAACATAAAAATGAGGGTTTTATTATTCATTTTATACCCAGCTGCTTAGCAAGCAAAACACACACCTGGCTCAAAGCCTCTTGAAGCTTGCTGGCATCCTTACCCCCGGCCTGGGCCATGTCAGGGCGCCCACCACCTCCCCCACCTGTTATTTTAGCCACTTCGCGCAGCAAATTGCCTACATGTACCCCTTTGGCCACAGCATCCTTGGTCGCACCAGCAACAAAGTGCACTTTTCCGTCGCTTGCGGTAGCCAGCACCACAACTCCCACTCTCATTTTATCCTTCATAACATCCATCATGTGGCGTAAACCTTCAATGTCCTGGCCTTCTACGTTGGCGGCAATGCATTTTATTCCGCCTATCTCCTGACCGGCTTCAATCAGCGAATCCACAAGGCTTGATGCCAGTTTTGCACGTAAATTCGCAATCTCCCTCTCCTGCTCTTTTATTTGTGCAATCAATCCCTGGACTCTTCCTTCAAGGTCAAAGGGATTGGTCTTAAGTTCCCTACAAACATATCCTATAAGCCGATCTTGGTTCAAAATATGGTTGTACACCTCAAATCCAGTTATGGCTTCAACCCTTCTTACACCTGCTGCAACCCCAGATTCGCTGACTATCTTGAACATTCCCGCCTGCCCGGTATTGGTAAGGTGTGTGCCCCCGCACAGCTCTATGCTGAAATCCCCAATTTTGACCACACGCACCCTATCGCCGTATTTTTCTCCAAACAACGCTATGGCCCTCATCTCTTTAGCCTCATCAAATGTGGTTTCAAAAACCTCTACAGGAATTGCCTCCATAATCTTCTGGTTGACCAGCCTTTCCACCTTAAGTATTTCCTCACTGGACAGGGCAGAAAAATGCGAAAAGTCAAAGCGCAATCTCTGAGGCGTCACCAGAGACCCGGCCTGCTCTACATGTGGGCCCAAAACTTCTCTGAGGGCACTATGCAGCAGATGGGTGGCTGTGTGGTTCCGGGCAGCGGCCAATCTGGCCTCCCTATCCACCACGGCATGTACCACATCGCCCTGCTCTAAGGTACCCTCAATCATCCTGCCGTAATGTATTATCTTGTTCCCAAAGAGCTTTTTTACATCGCGTATTTCCATCCTGCCATTATCCCACAGCAACAAGCCTTGATCGGCAACCTGGCCACCGCTTTCGGCATAAAAGGGGCTTTGGTCCAGCACTACCGCTATTTCATCGCCTTGTGCAGCGCTTTGAACCCTGGTATCATCCTTTATGATGGCCAGTACACGGCTATGACTTTCAAGGGCATGATAACCCACAAAACGGGTTGAAACCTCTGCATCGATCAGCTTGTATACGTTGCTGTCCATACCCATGTAGTCGGTTATACGGTGTGCGGCCCTGGCCCTTTCGCGCTGGACCTCCATTTCCCGCCTAAAGCCCTCCTCATCCACTTCGAGGCCTTCTTCCTGCAAAATCTCCTTGGTGAGGTCTAATGGGAATCCATAGGTGTCATACAGCTTAAATGCCTTCACTCCGTCCAGCACCTTTTGACCCTGTTCCTTTAATTCATCCATGTACTCCCTCAAGTATGCCAGCCCCTGGTCAATGGTCTCCCTGAAGCGCTCCTCCTCTATCTCTATTACCTTCAGTATATATTCCTCTCTCTCTTTAAGTTCGGGATAGGCATTACAGGATTGACTGATGACCGTTTTTGCAAGTCGGCTCAAAAAAGGCCCTTCTATTCCCAACAGCCTCCCATGGCGTGCCGCCCTCCTCAAAATCCTGCGCAGCACATATCCACGCCCCTCATTGGAAGGCAGTATCCCATCTCCCACCATAAAAGTGGTGCTGCGTATGTGGTCAGTAATAACCCTCAAAGACACATCGGTTTTGTATGATTCACCATACTCAATACCGGCAATCTGGCTTATGTGGTCAAGTATGCTCCTTATGGTATCGACCTCAAAGATGGAGTCCACCCCTTGCATGATGGCGGCAATCCTTTCAAGCCCCATGCCGGTGTCTATGTTGGGATGCGGAAGAGGATGATAATTTCCCTCTTCGTCTTTGTTGAACTGGGTAAACACCAGATTCCAAAACTCCACAAACCGGTCACAATCACATCCAGGCCTGCAATCAGGCTTGCCACACCCTTTATCGGGTCCTCTGTCAAAGTATATCTCAGAGCAGGGACCACACGGCCCTGTACCTATCTCCCAGAAGTTGTCTTCCTTACCCATCCTAACGATTTTATGCTCGGGAAGCCCAACGACCCTGTGCCAGATTTCAAATGCCTCGTCGTCCTGCTCATATATGCTGGCCCAAAGCCTATCCTCCGGCAGTTTGAGGTCCTGTGTGACAAATTCCCATGCCCACTCAATGGCCTCTTTTTTGAAATAATCGCCAAATGAGAAATTGCCCAGCATCTCAAAAAAAGTGGCGTGCCTGGCAGTCTTGCCAACCCTTTCTATATCGGGGGTGCGTATGCACTTCTGGCATGTCGCAATCCTCTTTTTAGGAGGCTTCTCCTGCCCGGTAAAATATGGCTTAAGAGGAGCCATACCTGCATTTATGAGCAAAAGGCTTTTATCCTTCTGGGGAATCAACGAAAAACTCGGCAATATGAGGTGGTCTTTCCCCCTGAAAAACTCCAAAAATCTCGTCCTGATCTCGTTAAGGCCCAACTTCTCCATATATGTATTCCTCCTCATAAAACAATTAAATAGAGTCGGACGTGTGCACATGTTCTCTGCTTAATAAAAAAAGCTTAAAAAGGCAAATTCTGCCCCCTCCTGCTATTTACTCATGATTATATAGAACCCTAGATGTTTTGTCAAATCCTGTTTTAATGGGATATGGTCACTATGCTCAGATATACGTTTTTTATTATAACCCGTATTATGAGCACCACTGGTACAGCAAGAAGCATGCCCATTATTCCATAGAATATTCCGCCAATCCATAAAGATAGTATTATATAAACTGGGTGGAGGCCTACATGGTCCCCCATGATTTTGGGCGTGATAAAGCTGCCTTCCAGTTGCTGTACCGCTATCATCACCGCTATAGCCCACACAATTTTTGAAGGGGCGTTAAGCGCAGTAATGACGACAGCCGGCACCGCACCCAACCAAGGCCCAAAATACGGTATTATCTCAAATATACCGGCCACGATTCCCAGGGTTAAAGCATACGGGATTCTTAGGACCAAAAAACCCAGCGTGGTAAATACCCCTATTACCAGCGATATGATGACCTGGCTTCTTATAAAACGGTTGAGTATGTAGTGGACCTCTGAAAAGGTACGCGTCACACCTTTTCTGTATCTGCTAGGGATGACGTTGACCATGAGCTTTTTGAAGTATTTCCTGTCCTTTAGGAAATAAAAGCTCAGCACCGGTATCATCAACAGCTCGGATATGCCCGATGCGCCATTCATAAAACCTTCTATGGTATCCCTCGTGACCCCGATAAGCCGCCTCTGTATATCTTCTATGGTCTCTTCTAAGGCCTGTTGTACGCTATAGGGAAGTCCCATCCTTTTGAGGCGTAATTGGATTTCAGCCACCAGCTGCTTTAACCGATGAGCATATTCTGGAATATATTCACTAAGAGAAACAACTTGTCTTACAAAAGGCGGTATTATCAGGAATGCAATGGCACCCAACATCAGCAGCAAGCTGCTAAACAGCACTATTATTGCAACATGCCGCGGCATAAATCTTTCCAGCCACTCGCTTGCCGGCAACAAAATATATGAAATCATCATTGCAAAAAATACCACGCGGAATACGCTGAGCAATTTACCCCAATGTCGGACCACAATAACCATCAAAATGAAAAGGACCAGCAATACCAGGCCAACCACGATATGCCTTCTGTGTGTCTTCACATGCCCGCCTCCATTTTCATATTAAAATAGGCCCGTTTCCGGGCCTATGGCTTATTTCCTTTCCTTCATTTCTGACAACATGTTGGCCATGATCTGAGAAGCATTGTCCATAATATTCTTGCTGCTGCCCCAAAATTTCCGTTTCATCTCATTATCTTTGCCTGGCATAAAGAGCATGCTTGCAGCAATGCCTACCATGCTCCCAGCTATAAAACCCCTTAAATACTTGTTCACTGCTGTTCCACTCCCTTCCTTAAAGTTTTATTGGATGTCCAGCAAACTCTTAATACCCTTATTATAAGCCTTTATGTGCTGGATCTGTTCCATAGAAACAATCACCGCATTTTCCATCACGCTGTTGGATGCGTCATACGGAAGGATATATCGCCCTTCCAAGAGGTCATCGATAAAACCCCTAGAAATTTCAAATCCCTCTATTTTGCCATCGTTGGGATCAAGAATTATATCGCTTATAGTTCCCAACTCCTGCCCATTTCCTGTTAAAAGCTGGCGCCCCAGAATCTTTCTCCCATATTCTTCATTTCCTTCAATAATCAAAGAGGAGGATTGCTTGCTATCCCACAACGGTTCCTCCGCAATAACTGCGTGCCTGCCTATGGCCCTTATCTTTTCCAGAGGGATGTGCTTCCTTTTTTCAAAAAGTCCCTCAGTTGACACAACCAACCCCCTTATTTTTTGATGGCCGTGCTTAAATATTATATCTACTACCACACCCATCCTTTTACCTGACCTTGCCGATATGACAGGCAATCCCAAAATCCATCCCCTTTTCATTCCCTGCAGCATTCCCCAAGCATCCCCAATGGCATCAACCCCACTTTTTCATCTGTTTACGTTCTTATTATCCCTCAATGTTCAAAAAAAGATGACATGGACAATAATTGTAATTTTTGACAAAAAACAAAGCCGGCGTTAAGCCAGCTATCATAGCTATTCTTTAGTTTTTCCATTCGGTTAAATCACAGCTTTATAAAGCTTACCCTCAAAACATTATCCAGCATCTCAATTTGCTTCAAAGCTTGAGGAGAGACTTCTTGGTCAACGTTGAGCACCATCAAAGCCTTACCTTCTTTGCGGTTTTGACTGACCCTCATGGTCTCAATGTTGACGTTTTCATTCCCAAGGATGGTACCGATCTTGCCTATGACACCAGGCCTGTCATAGTTCTGTATGATCAACATATACGGGGTGGGTTCAAAGTCCACTTCGTATCCTCCAAAATTGACTATCCTTATTTCATCCTTACCAAACACGGTTCCCGCAAAAGTTACTTCTTTCTTGTTGTTGGTGACCTTGACTGTGATCAAGTTGGTATAATGCTCCACCTCACTACTGATGCTCTCGATCACTTCGATGCCCCTGTCCTTTATGAGCATTTCCACATTTACAAAGTTGACTCGCTCCTCTATAATGGGCTCAAGCAGGCCCGATAGATACGAAAGGGTGATTATCTTAGTCTCCTGTTTGGCTATATCGCCGCTGTATATGACCTCAACCTTTTGTACAGGGAGCTTTTCCGCCCGATAGTACAGCCTGCCCATAATTTCAGCAAGCTTGAGGAAAGGCGACAGGGCATGTATATTTCGCACATGGAGCCCCTGCAAGTTCACGGCATTGACTATATTCCCTTTTAGGGCTTCGGATACCTGTTTAGCGATCTCCAGCCCAACGTTTTCCTGAGCTTCTTCGGTGGAAGCTCCCAAGTGGGGCGTATATATCACGTTTTCAAGCTCCAGCAGCTTATGAGAAAACTCGACGCCGCCTGGCATCTCTTTGGGCTCCTTTTCAAACACGTCAATGGCTGCGCCGGCAATCCTGCCGCTCTTCAATGCGTTATATAGGGCCTCCTCGTCCACCAGCCCTCCGCGGGCACAGTTTATGATTCTCAAGTTAGGCTTTGCCATCGCGAGCTCCTTCTCGCCGATTATGCCCACCGTCTCATCGGTCTTGGGAAGGTGTATGGTTATAAAATCGGCCACTTTCATGACCTCTTCGATGGAGCTCAACCGCTTAACGCCTAACTTTTCAAACCTTTCATCAGTTATATAGGGGTCATACCCCATGACGTTCATGCCCAGGGCTTTGAGCCTTGTTGCCACATTGGAACCTATTCTACCAAGCCCCAGGATCACCACCGTCTTGTTATAAAGCTCAACGCCTTTAAACTTGCTGCGAATCCACTTGCCGCTCTTTAAAGCGGTATACGCTTGCGGTATATTCCGTGCCAAAGCCAGCATCAAAGCGATGGTGTGTTCAGCAGTGGATATGTTGTTGCTCTCGGGAGTGTTTACCACTATAATTCCCTTTCTGGTAGCCGTTTCAACATCGATGTTGTCCACCCCGGTACCAGCACGGCCTATTACCTTTAGGTTAACCCCCCTTTCTATGACTTCAGCGTTCACCTTTGTAGCGCTCCTGACAATAAGGGCATCATACTCCCCTATGCATTCAAGCAGTGCCTGCGGGGTAAGGTCTGTGCGCTCGTCAACCTCAAAATCCTTGCGCAGCAGCTCTATGCCGCACTTGGCTATCTTCTCTGTAACCAATATCTTCATCGCACTCATCACCTCACATCTTTAGCGTCTTAAGAGCGGCTGTCACACCCGCTCCAAGCTCCATCTTGTAACCCGCCTTGACTAAGGATAATTCCAGAGCCGTAATTGTTTTCAAAAGGTCAAATCCATCCACATAGCCCATATGGCCAATACGCATGATCTTCCCTTTAAGGTGTTGCTGCCCACCCGTTACCATTATGTCATACTGCAGGTTCATGGTCTTGCGCACCTGGTCTATGTCTATTCCCTCGGGGGCTTTAATGGATGTGATAAGGTCGGAGGCATACCTCTCATCCGCAAAGAGCTCCAAACCCAAAGCCTTAACCGCAGCCCTGCATGCTTGAGCCAAGTTTTTGTGCCGTGCAAAGATGTTCTCCAGCCCTTCTTCAAGGATCATATCCAGCGATTCGCTGGCCGCTATCACAAGAGTGACGGCTGTGGTATAAGGCGTGGTATTATCGTTCAGCGATTTTCTGTAAGCAAGGAAGTCAAAATAAAACTTAGGCAGCTTTGATTTTTCAATGGCACTCCAGGCTTTTTCGCTCACGCTCACAAACGCCAATCCAGGAGGCAACATCAGCGCTTTTTGTGAACCAGCAACCACTATGTCAATACCCCACTCGTCGGTCTTGACCTCCATCCCACCCAGGGAGCTTATGGCGTCCACGATATACAGGCAATCGCGGCCCTTGAGCACTTCTCCAATGCCCTTTATATCATTTGCCACGCCAGTAGAAGTCTCGTTATGTGTTACAAAGACTCCTTTTACCCCATCGCCTTCCGGACTATCCAAAAATCTCTTTACCTCTTCCGGGTCAATGCCATGTCCCCATGGAACGCTTATGACTTTTACGTCTAACCCAAAGCGAGTGGTTATCTTGACAAACCGATCCCCAAACACCCCTGTGCTGACCACCAACACCTTATCCCCAGGAGAAAACGCATTGGCTACCGCTGCTTCCATGCCACCGGTTCCAGACGATACCAACGTCAGTACCAGGTTGTGAGTCTGAAAGACCTTCTTGAGGTTTTCGTTCATCTTGACAAAGTAGTGTTCAAACTCCTTGGTTCGGTGGTGGATGATCTGCCTTGCCATGGTCTCTCTGACCCTATGGGGAATCATGGTAGGCCCTGGAGTCATAAGCAACTTGTCCCTTCTCATTTAAATTACCTCCTCGCTTAAAACTCTACAAAAATTTAAAACCCGTCCTTGGAAGCCAAGGACGGGAATGCCTTCACGTGGTGCCACCTTGTTTCGTCCGGGAATATCCGGACCTCATTTGGGATAACGGCTTTCACCGGCATTGGTTATTTCCCAACCAACTCCGAGGTGGATTCAATAGGGCCGCCTTGGCAGCTCGCACCAACCGCTACCTCTCTGAACAGGCTCCTCCCTATTTACTATTCCTCTTCATCGCCTTTGCTTTGTTTTATTTTATCGTTAATTTTACAACAAACCTTACGATATGTCAATCGCTTTTTGGTATTTTACGGCCCTGGTACCAGGTTTAAAATATCATCTTTTCCTCCTTCTCCTACATTGATGTAATAATCGGGTACATCGCCGACAATTATGGTTTCTGTAATGGGAATCCTCGCCTTCACGCTGGCAGTATCGCTACCCAAAGGAACAACTATGCGTACATTGGCCTCCATGACCATGTAAATTTTGTGGCGCGTCTGGTTTATGCCAGCGTTTTCAAATTCGGTGGCAAAATCTATAGATACCGACCCTATAGGTATAATGGTGACCTTCAGCCTCGGACCTAATCCAGCCAATATTTTGCTGTTGAATATTGAACCAAGGGGTATGTATATACCTTCTGCGCCCATTGAACGTATTTCTTCCTGGGCCACGCTGGAGGTTTCGCTGGCTAAAGCATTCATCTTTATGGTATTGGCCTGAATTAGCGATATCTTACCCTCTCTATCGGTCATCACATTTATGAGGTCGGTATATTTTATGTCGCTGTTCAATACCTTTTTAACGGCATTGTTCATAGCCTTGATAGCTATATACCTCACTTGGGCTTCCGACATGGCTATGACGGTAGGCTTTATACCTCTATCTATGACCAAGAATACAAAAGATGCCATTGTAAATAAAATAAATATAATGAAGAAAGATTTATATAGCTTTCTTTTGCGTTTCATGAAGACACACCCCCTCTACAGTTTATGAAATGTATTCACAAATTGTTACTTAAATTATTCTGTATCTTTTGCAGTCCCTCAAAACATGAATTCTTCAATGCTCTATATTCTGTAATACAACGTTAGTAAAGCACACGCGGAATTTTAATGGGATTTTCATAAAGATTATGGTATAATAAAAAAAACGAATTGTATCCGATACTCACTTTTGGGACTGGAGGGTAACGATGAAGAGAGATAATAAATCTTTTGACAGTAAAAACGAGAGCCTCAAAAAAAGCAGGCACGGAATAAAAAATTATTTTAAGAAAAAGGCTGGTCCACCCAATTTCATATTGTCTGTGTTCGTCACCACGTTGAAGATGTTCTTGGTTCTGTTTATACTCCTAGGCTTTGCAGCATTCGGGGCGTTCCTGGGCATAGCAAAAGGATACCTTGATGCCACCCCTACCCTTGACCTGGAGCGCATTGAAAACCAGAGTGAGGCTTCTTTTATATATGACAGATATGGCAACCTAATTACTCCATATTACGGGCTTGAAAATCGTGTGTGGGCTTCATTGGATGAAATTCCCAAGATGCTTCAAGACGCCGTCATCGCCGTTGAAGACGTGCGCTTTTATTCCCATTCGGGAATTGATTTCAAGCGTCTGGTAGGTGCCATTATAAACAACCTTCGCAATGAATCCATACAGGGTGCCAGCACCATTACCCAACAGCTCATAAAAAACACCTTGTTGACACCCGAACGCTCCTATAAGCGCAAGATACAGGAAGCCTATCTCGCTATTCAGCTCGAACAAAAATACACAAAAGAGCAGATACTCGAGGCATACCTCAACACCAGCTACTTTGGAAGCGGAAATTATGGAGTCAAGGCAGCAGCCCAGGATTATTTTGGCAAGGAACTTAAAGACTTAACGCTGAGGGAATGTGCTGTCCTGGCAGGGATACTTAGGAACCCCTATTACTATGACCCTAGAAAAAATCTGTACGACCCCACCAGAAAACCGGAGATAACTTACAATCGTACCAATCTAGTATTGCGCCTCATGTATGAAAACGGCTTTATCACAAAAGAGCAATACGAGGAAGCAAAGCTTGACCCCACCAAGTCTCCCGAAGAACAGGGTTTTTATGTAATAGAAACGTCCAACCGTAACTCCCTCTATCCTATGCCCTATTTTGTAGAGTATGTCATACTGGACGTCCGTGACAGGCTAATGGAACACTTTGGCTGGACTGGCGACGAAGGCCGCCAAAAAGCCATGAAGCTGATTCAGGAAGGTGGCCTCAAGATATATACCACGGTAGACCCTGAAATACAAAAAGCGGTTGAAGAAGCTGTATACAATTACAAAAATCTTCCGCCGCTAGCCAACGCTAAAGATAAGGTCATAAAGGACAATCAGGGAAATGAGATACAGCAACCCCAGGCAGCAGCTGTAGTAATAGACCATACCACTGGCGAGATCCGAGCCATTGTAGGCGGTAGAACTCCTCCACAGGGCCGCTTCTGGACCAACAGGGTCATGCAGCCTTTAGCTGTGGGTTCGGCGATAAAACCCCTATCGGTATACGGGCCTTTTATTGAAGCTGGATATCCTGGTGGCATAATACTTGAAGACGTACCCGTCCCTATCAAGGGTTTGGAAAAGCAATGGGACGGAAGGGGCTATCCCCTCAATTATGACCGCAAATTCAGTGGACTTGTCGATGTGCGCAAAGCCATACAAAATTCCATAAACGTAGCAGCAGCCAGAATAGTTCAGGAACGCGTAGGTCCCGATTATTCGGCTGAAAAGCTGCTTGAACTTGGTATAACCAGCCCTCATTATGTAAATGAAAAATTGGTCACCAACCTCGCTCTTGGCCAAAACGGCATAAACATGGTCGAAATGGCAGCTGCGTATGCCGCCATAGCCAATAAAGGCATTTATCAAACTCCTGTATCGTTTACAAAAGTACTCGACAAAAACGGAAATGAGATTCTAAACAAAGACAACTTCCAGATAAAGAGGGTGGTGTTCAAAGAAAGCACCGCTTTTATCCTGACCGACTGGATGGAAACGGTGGTAAACAGCGGCACCGGCAGCAGAGCCAGGTTTTCCAAGCCCATGCATATTGCCGGAAAGACGGGTACTCTCAATGATTGGAAAGGCGTTTACTTTGCCGGATTTACCCCTTACTACACCGCAACAGTATGGATCGGCCATGACTTATGGAAACCTTTAAAGAACGGTGTACAGGGTGGACATTACGCCGCTCCCTTGTGGAAGGCGGTAATGGAACCTATTCACAAGAATCTACAAAACCGGCCGTTTTATGACAAGCCACCTGAAGGGGTGGTACGCCTCACTGTGTGTGGAATATCGGGTAAGCTGCCTAACGGCACGCTGTGCGATGACCATTTGGTAAACGAGTGGTTTCCAGTAGAAGCGGTTCCAAAGGAAAAATGCGATGTTCATAAGGAAGTTGAGATATGTCAATATTCCGGGAAACTCGCTTCGCCTTACTGTCCGAGAGAAAACGTAGTTAAAAAATCGGTGGTCGTATTGCCGGAAAATTCACTGCTCAGACAGTTAAGCGAGGAGGAGTTGCAAAAATATCTGCCAGGGGCATTCAAAGATGCGGTTGACTTTGCAATGCTGGATTACAACAAGCCGGAAGACAGACAGTATTTCTGTCCATTGCATACCCAAGAATGGTATAATTCACAACAATTGCAGGAAAGCCTGTACAAACAAGCTCAGGAACTCATAAACTCGGTACGAGCCAAGATGTCTGATCCCAAGTACAAAGACAGGTTGAGCAATGAGGCGCGTACTTCTCTGGAAAAGGCCATTGAAGCACTGCTCCACAGCTTTAATCAGGCAACCATCAAACCTCCAAAAGAAGGTGAACCGCCGTTAACGCAGCTACCACCATTTGATCCAAAACCAATACAGCAGAATATGGACTATTTAACCGAGCTTTCAAGAATAATTTTTGAGTCCATAGACAAGGAGATTGAGAATGAAACCCCCACTCTAAATCAATCGTCTTCTTTCTTTGACAACAACAGAAACAGGCATAACAATAAAAGAGGGGCATCGGATTGACGTGCCCCTCTTTTTTATCTCTTTTATCTCTTCATTCGAGGATTGAACAGTACAGCCGCTAGATAGCCAAATACCACCGCAGCGGTAATCCCACCTGCAGCCGCTCTTACACCTCCCACAAAGGCGCCCAGGGCCCCCAATTCATCTACTCCTTTCATGGCGCCCTTGGCCAGGGTATAGCCAAATCCTGGCAAGGGAACTGTGGCTCCCGCACCGCCAAACTTCACGATAGGTTCGTATACGCCTACAGCCGTCAATATGACACCTGCCGTTACAAAACACACCAGAATTCTGGCCGGCGTCAATCTGGTCTTATCGATGAGTATCTGTCCAATGACGCATATCAATCCACCAACTATAAAAGCCCTCAAATACTCCATATCTCATCCCCTATTCATATCAATAGTTACGGCATGTGCGATGCCGGGTATGGACTCGCCTTGCTGGCTGCTGGTGGTGCTGAGAAGGGCACCAGTTGAGAGAAGCAAAATCCGTCTGTATACGCCCTCTTCCATTTTCCTCAATATATAAGCGCCAAACACCACCGCAGAGCATCCGCATCCACTACCTCCCGCGTGCACATCCTGCTCCTTGCTGTATATCTCGCAACCGCAATCAATAAATCGGTCGCTTATGTCATAACCTTCTTTTTTCAAAAGGTCAATGGTAAGCTCCCTTCCAAACCAGCCCAAGTCACCTGTTACAATGAGGTCGTATGCCTCAGGCCCCTGCCCTGTATCTTCAAAATGGGCTTTTATGGTGGCTGCCGCTGCCGGAGCCATAGCAGCCCCCATGTTGTTGGCATCCGTTATTCCATAATCTATAACCTTACCAGTGGTTACATGAGTAATATAGGGGGGTTTTGTATCGTTAGAGAGCAAAAATGCGCCTGCACCCGTCACGGTCCACTGTGCGGTAGGTGGACGTTGAGTTCCCATCTCCAGCGGAAACCTGTACTGCCTCTCTGCGGTACAAAAATGGCTGGAAGTCACACACAGTACAAGGTCAGCATATCCTGCACTGACAAGCATTGCTCCCAAAGACAAGGATTCAGTAAGGGTTGAGCAAGCGCCATAAAGCCCAAAAAACGGTATTCCTAATGTCCTGGCTGCAAAGTTTGCAGTTATGATCTGGTTGAGCAGGTCGCCGCCGAATAGATAGTTTATATCCTGTGGCTGTTTTCCGGCTCTACTAATAGCCATTTGTGCAGCTTCTAGGTACATGCGGCGTTCTGCCTTTTCCCAGGTCTTCTCCCCCCACATATTATCCTCCAAAACCACATCGAAGTATTCGCCCAAAGGGCCCTCCCCCTCTTTTTTCCCTACTATTGTAGCCCTAGAAAGAATGCAGGGAGGATTTTCAAGCTCTATGGTTTGTCCACCCAATCGATGCTTAGCCATGATGATTCCCTCACTTCACAAAAAAGTATATTAGCCCTATCAGCACTGATGCACTTATGCCGTATACAAGGACAGGGCCAGCTATAGAAAACAGCTTAGAACCCACTCCAAATACATAACCTTCCTTTTTAAATTCCATGGCAGGGGACACTATAGAGTTGGCAAATCCGGTGATGGGTACTACTGATCCGGCTCCACCGTATTTTCCTATATCGTCATACACACCCAAACCAGTAAGCAGAGCTCCTAGAAAGATCATAACAATTGCCGTAAAAGCCGACGCTTCTTCTGTATTCAAGTTAAAATAACCCTTTCCCAAATTATTTACAGCCTGTCCGATGGTACATATGATGCCCCCCACTATAAATGCCAATATACAGTCCCTCAATAGATTCGATTTGGGCATCTTGCGCTCAACATATATCTGATATTCCTTGTTTAGCTTCTGCTGTTTGACGTCCACCTTTTAAACCCCTTTCCATCAGTTTTTAACCTGCTTAATTTAATTTATTTCCCCATCCAAAACGAATTATTCTTTTTGTTCTTTGAGTCCCTATCACTTGAAAGCCTTCTCACAATATCCTGCCTTTCCTCTTTTTCCTCAATGTTTTTCATTTCCGGCCCCACATTTTTTATTTGATGATACCATCTCATAGCCCCACACCTTCTGCTAGAGCTATTAATAAAAACCCGGTATTAGCCAGTAAATAAGAGAGCCTACTATTTTGCCTATTATTATGGCAAAAATCAGTATATATACATACTTTATTATGCCGGCATAACTCGCGACTATATATACAACATCCAATACCTCAGCCAACGCTGAGGCCAGCATCCCAACAAATATGCCCATAAATACAGCTATAAAGGGAAGCACAAATCTACCTACAGGCAATTTTAGGTTTAGCATATCCACAATCGAGGACAAAAAAGCCCCCGCCAAAATTGGCAATTTAACGAGAAACGTGCGTTTTTTCTGACCGCTTAAAAAGACAAGCCTGGGTGCAATACCCAAAACTATAAAGAGCATTGATATGCCTCCGCCTACCACCAACCCACCAACCAGTCCTACCAATACCTCGAACAATATCGTTTCCCACTTCAACCTTCCTCTTTCTCCTCCTCGTCCTTTCTATAGGAGTAAAACTCCTTTTCATAGGTGTACACCTCTAATTCTAGAGGGCCCGGCCTGTGCCTCTTTCGCCTTATAGAAAAAACATCAAAGAATACAGCTATCCCTATGCCTATACCTATAGAATAAGGAATACTTATTAAAAGCGGTCGAGCACTCTTCTCGCCAGTAATGATGTAATGCAAAGTACTGTGCACCTGATGCATGTTAACGTCGGCATGAAAGTACATTATGGCAAGAGCCGAGCCAATCATAAGCAACAAAGCCGTCAGCACAGCTTTGAGCAATCCAACTATAACTTTTGAGGATTGTGGTTCTTTGTACTCTATAAGCGCTTTTCCATCACCTATTACGCGTATATCAGAAATCCCTGCCTTCTCGCTTATAAGCCTTATCACTTCAATGGCGGTTATAACATGGTCTTTATTTTGGTCTGCCGGTACCACAATCATATCGTCTATGCTCTCCTTTACACCTTGAGGGCAAAAGATTTCTATCACGTCGGTAAGGTATACAGGCTCTCCCGTTTTTTTCACGATATTTGGCTTAAATTGAAAAAAAACAGAGCTGTTTCCATTCACCGGTTCCATAAACGCTCTCACAATAGGTCATTCTCCGCTTTCTCCTGATATATAAACCTAGCCCCTGAATAGGTCTTATCCTGCTGTACGCCTTTGTTGAGCAGCCATATTGAGAAGGCTACAGCCGCTAAAAGCAAGATGGAAATTACGGCTACAGTCACACCCTTGACTTTAGCCCACATTGTTTACGCCTCCTAACAATTATCTTAAATTCCACTTTACTTTTAGTATGTGCTCCATCTCCCTTTTTATCCAAAAAAAATAAATGTCCGGTTAACCGGACATTCATCATAACATCTCCCTCATCTTCAGAAGCACCTTTTTTTCTATCCTTGAAACCTGTACCTGCGATATGCCCAGTTCGTTGGCAATGTCGCTTTGGGTTCTATCCTGGAAATAACGCATTACTATGATGGCTCTTTCCCTTCTGTCCAGCTTTGCTAGCATTTCCTTCAACATGATACGATCTATAAGCTTACCCATTTGATTGGTATCTTGATGAATCTTATCTATGAGGAGTATAGGATTGTCATCATCTTCATATATGATATCGTATATGGATGAAGGCATACGATTTGCTTCCATGGCGTGGACTAACTCTTCCGGCGAAATGCCCATTTCCCTTGCAACTTCATGGATGGTGGGCTCTCGGCACATCCTGCTCTCCAGTTGCTCCTTGACCGCCTGAACTTTGCTAGCCAGCTCTTTTAATGACCTGCTCACCTTTATGGGGCCATCGTCCCTTAAAAAGCGCTTAATCTCTCCCATTATCATGGGAACAGCATAAGTTGAAAACTGTACGTTGAACTTTGGGTCATAGTTGTTTATTGCCTTTATAAGCCCGATGACCCCTATCTGAAACAGGTCCTCGTATTCATAGCCCCTATTTAAAAACCGCTTTACGATGCTTTTCACCAGAGCTATATTCCTCTTTACAAGCTCCTCTTTTGCCTGTTCATCCCCGCCTTGAGCCTTAACTATCAGATCCAGTATTTCGTTTTCATTTCCCTTTTCCCGGTCAAAGGACTCAAAGGTATCCATCATTCTCGCCCCAGTTCTCTACCAGTACTCTTCAAGTACTTTACCAGTTTTACCCGCGTACCCTGGCCTGGGCTAGAGGTCACCTCTACCTCGTCCATAAAAGTCTCCATAACAGTAAACCCCATCCCCGAGCGTTCTAGCTCAGGCTTTGACGTATAAAGGGGTTGCCTAGCCTTTTCAATGTCCTCTATTCCTTTGCCCTTGTCTATGACTTCAATCTCGATTTTCCCTTCATAGAGCCTTGCTATAACAGTCACAATCCCTATGGTATTCTCGTAGCCATGAATGATGGCATTGGTAACAGCTTCAGATACGGCAGTTTTTATGTCGGCAATCTCCTCTAAGGTGGGATCAAGCTGAGCGGCAAAGGCAGCTACTGTAACTCTGGCAAAGGATTCATTCTGCGACTTGCTTGGAAACTCCAACCGCATCTCGTTTATGGCCTCCACTATTCATCACACCCCCCTATACTGGCCAGCGCCTCTTCGATGCTATTGTACCTCTTTATTATCCTGTAAAGGCCAGATACCTCCAATACTTTATTGATCTGGGGTGTAACATGAGCCACAGAAACCGTACCGCCTCGCTGTGAAACCACCTTGTATCTTCCTATAAACACCCCAATGCCTGAACTATCCATGAACTTTAGCTGGCTCAAATCAAATACCACATGCCTTATACTTGGGTCCTCAAGCATATTGTCCAGCCGTTCACGCACCGTATCGGCAGTATGATGGTCCAGTTCCCCCTCCATTTTAATTATAAGCGTGTGTTTGTGCTTGCGGCTTAGAATCTGCAAGAAAAATCCCTCCCCCAGCTCAACAGGCATGAATACACTTATATATTCTTCATTTGCCTCAATTCTCCTTCAGCGAATATTGGCTATTTTTGTATCTTAATCTGAAATCATACAAAAATCCCTTCGATATTTGTCGAAGGGATTTTTGCATTAAGGAACCTCTACCTCCTGTATCTCCACCCTGATAGACTGCGTCTTGTTCATGTCCTCAATGACCTTTCTTGCATCAGTCCAATCCTTGTACTTCTTCTTCTCTTCTTCTGTTAGGACCACTTCATCCAAAATTTGCCTGCCGGTCATAGGCTTATCGCTTACATACATCTGCATTATGGGATTATTTTCAACAACCGTTAGAATAGCGTATACATACTTCATAGCTCCCTCAAATCCCTCTCCCTTATTTAATTTTCCTTACCAGTTTACAACAAAAAGATATAAATTTCAATAACCCTGCAAGGCCATTCTCATACCGCACTTTTTTATATTTTATCCAATTGATCCCTGTTTTAAACATCGCACCTAAAAGAGCAGCAGGAATTTCTGCCGCTCTTTTTATGCCGTCTCTCGCTTTTTATTAAACTCCATTATAATCTGATCCAGCTCGCTTTCGTCCAGGGTTTCTTTTTCCAACAGGGCCGTTGCTATAGCACTGAGGATGTCCTTGTGCCTAATCAACAGCCCCTTTACCTCCTCATAGAAGAGGTCCATGGTCTCCCTGCACTGTGAAAGCACCTCCTCCGAGACCTGCCTTATTCCGTTGTTGTAAAGGACATCATAATTGACAAGCCCTGTGTTTTTGCCCATACCAAAACGCCTTATCATATCGAGGAGCACCTCAGTAGCCCTTTCAAGGTCATTGGAAGCGCCGGTCGTGACATTATCCTTGCCAAATATTATCTCTTCAGCAGCCCGACCCGCGAGAGCTATTTTGATGCTGTTTTCCATATCCCTCTTTCTGTAATACATCCTGTCTGGGGGAATGTTCATGCTAAAGCCACCCATACCTTTAGTGCTGGGGATTATGGTAACCCTCGAAACGCTATGTTCTGGGGCTATCAACTTGGTCATCAGGGCATGTCCGGCTTCATGGAACGCAGTAACCTCGCGGTCAAACTCGTTTATCACGCTTCTGTCCTTTTTCTCCAGGCCAGCCATAACTATATAAAACGCCTTATCTATATCCGATTGTTCAATGTATCCCTTGTCTCGCTTTGCTGCCAGTATCGCCGCCTCATTCATCAGGCTCTCCAGTTTTGCTCCGCTGAAATACACCGTTTGCTGCGCCACCTTGTACAGGTCAACGTCGCTCGAAAGCGGCTTGTTTCTGCTGTGAATCTTCAATATCTCATACCTGCCTTTTACATCAGGCAATCCAACCTCAATGTGCCTGTCAAACCTTCCTGGGCGGAGCAATGCCGGGTCCAATACATCCAAGCGATTGGTGGCGCCTATGACTACAATACCCTCATTATCTTTAAAGCCCGACATCTCGGCCAAAAGAGCATTTAAAGTCTGATCCCGTTCGTCATTTCCTCCTCCATCGACGCCTCTATCCCTCTTTTTGCCCAAAGCGTCGATCTCGTCGATGAATATCACGCATTTACCGCTTTCCCTGGCTTTCTTAAATAGGTCGCGGATCCTCCCCGCACCTACACCTACATACACCTGTACAAAATCAGACCCCGACACGGCATAAAAAGGTACCCCGGCTTCCCCGGCTACCGCTTTTGCAAGCAAGGTTTTGCCGGTTCCGGGAGGGCCATAAAGTATAATACCCCTTGGTAGCCTTGCCCCATACCTTGCATACTTTTCAGGATTCTTTATAAAGTCTATAACATCCCTCATGCTCTCCTTAGCCTCATCGATGCCGGCCACATCATCAAAAGTAACCTTCTTCCCCTCTTCAGGACACACCGAAATCGACGATATCTTCCCCATACCGCCCTGTGCTTGCCTTACCGTCTTGGTAGACAGAAAATACAAAAAACCTCCAAAGATTCCCATGGTGATGAGAAAGCTTCCCATATCCCTTATTTGAGTCTGACGGGCCATCTCATCCACGGCAATGCCCTTTTTAAGCAGCTCCTCTTTAAACCCTTCCTTCCGTGGATTATCAGTTATGAACTGGTTGCCATCCTTAAATTCGCCCCTGAACAAGTCTCTATCATCAAGGTATACCTTGGCTACCTTTCCCTCATCCACCGCCCTCATGAATTCGTTATATGAAATTCGCTGGGGATCTGGCTCAAAATAAAGGTATACATAATACCCAATTACTGCCAGAAACAATGCTGCAGCCAATATCCACATCCTCTTTTTAGCGTTATGCATCTTCATCACCCCCCATCCAAATACTCTCTCGTATACAGATGTTACACATCTTATTTATCCATCGGACTCTTATATATAAGAGTATATATTATTATATATGCCATTGCAAGTTTAAAAACTGTAAATTCGCTTTAAAAATTTGGAGAATAATAATTGATTTTTGGCTCAATTTATGTTAAAGTATAGTGCAGCATGCAAAGTTTTTGCATAGAGAGGTATCCACTTATCAAAGGGTTGGGACATCTGCTGAGCCTGTCCTTCAGATGGGGACTAGGACATCAGTTGTACTAACCTACCCCCGTAAGTGGATACTTAAAAATTTTAATAAAGGGGGTATTGCTGATGGATACCTATTCGAGACATTGTATTTTGGAACTTTGGGAGTGTAATCGGGAACTATTAAACGACATCAAATTCGTTGAGAAGATGATGACTGACGCTGCGCTGCAAGCGGGTGCTGAAGTGAGGGAAGTAACATTTCACCAGTTTGCACCTCAAGGCGTGTCAGGGGTGGTAATAGTTTCCGAATCCCACTTGGCCATCCACACCTTCCCCGAACACGGCTATGCCAGCATCGACGTCTTTACCTGCGGCAAACGCATTGACCCAAAAAAAGCCGCCTCCATCATCGCCCAAAAACTGCAAGCCAACCGAATTTACGAGATGAACGTAGAGCGTGGACTTGGTGAAATGCATATCGTAAAAGACTTTAACAGTTAATAAAGGCTCCTATCAAGGAGCCTTTTAAATTTAGTTTAATTTTATGGTTTATAGGGAATAATCAAGATGAAACCGACGCTATTGCAGGAGGTTATTCCCTATGAACCATCACGAACCGATACCTTCACGGATGAGCAGAAAAAGAAAAAAGAACTCCCGTTCACGGCATAGATCCGTAATCCTAGCTTTGCTGAGCCTTGCTATAACTGTACTCATATCAGCAGCCATATACCTCAGCATCATCATCAATCAAGTGAAGGACATCGATCTGAGCAAAATAGAAAACCTCAAGCAATCATCCTTTATATATGATATGGACGGCAACCTCATTACCAGCGTATACGGTGTAGAAAACAGGATAAAAGTATCTTTGTCTGAAATCCCCGCTCACGTCAAAAACGCATTTATCGCCGTAGAAGACATACGGTTTTACCGCCATCACGGCTTTGATATAAAACGCTTACTGGGAGCCCTAATTCAAAACCTAAAGCAGGGCAGATACGCAGAAGGAGGAAGCACCATAACTCAGCAAGTGGTACGCAATGCCTTTCTCACTCAAAAAAAGACCATTCACAGAAAATTACAGGAGATATATCTTGCTTACAAGCTGGAAAATCTGTATTCCAAAGACCAAATACTTCAGATGTATCTCAATTTGATATATTTCGGCAAGGGGACTTACGGGATAGAAGCGGCTTCACGGCTGTATTTCGGCAAATCAGCAAAGGACTTAACGATAGCCGAAGCGGCTTTGCTAGCAGGCATTCCCAAAAGCCCATCAATATATTCCCCTTTTAACAACCTAGAAGAGTCCCTAAAACGAAAAAACCTGGTAATAGATCTAATGGTCAAATACGGATATCTTTCACCCCAACAAGGGGAAAAAGCCAAATCAGAGAAGCTGGTGTTTGCCCAACCATCCCCTCGCCACTATCCACACCGCTTTTTTATGGACATGGTTTTAGAGGAAGCAGCTAATATACTCGGCGTATCCGAAGAAGCTTTGCTGACCCAAGGATACAGGATATACACCTCCCTTGACAGAGAGCTGCAAAAATACATAGAAGAGCTGTATTCGAAAGAAGATTTGTTCCCAAAGTGTCCAACAAGCGGCATTCCTTGCGAAAGCGCCATGGTAGTCCTGGATGTACCATCGGGGGAAGTTCGAGCCATCATCGGTGGCAGGGAATACCTTGACGGCAGCACCGTAATACAAAAAGGTCTAAACAGGGCAATTCAAATGCCAAAACAGCCAGGTTCAGCCATAAAACCCCTAGTGGTGTACGGCCCTGCCATTGAATATTTCGGCTATACCCCCGTCACCTTCGTTTTGGATGCTGAAGTGCGGTTTGGCGATTACAAACCATCCAATTTCGACGGGAGATATCGCGGATGGATCACGGTCAGGGAAGCACTGGCCGATTCAGTAAATATCCCGGCAGTGCGCATACTCAAAGATATAGGCATTCAAAACGGAATCTCTTTTGCTGAAAAATTTGGGATATCCTTTACCCAAGAGGATAGGTACAGCCTCACAATTGCCTTGGGTGGGTTCTACAAAGGTGTAACGCCTATACAGCTTGCCCGGGCATACGCTGCCTTGGCCGACAGTGGAAGATACAAGGATTACACCACCATACGCCGTATAGAAAACTCATACGGCATAACCATCTACCAATCTAAATCCCTAAAAAAACAGGTGATGAGCCAAGAAGGCGCTTTTATTTTAAACGATATACTGCGCTCAGCCGTTAAAAATGGGACAGCCTCAAGGCTTAAAGACCTGAACATACCTCTGGCAGCCAAGACAGGAACGGTAGAGCTCCCCGACACTGAAGAATTCACAGGGATAGAAGGTGTAAAAGACGCCTGGGTTGTGGCGTATAACCCACAGTACGTCATCACCGTGTGGATGGGATATGACAACGTAGACAGGCAGCACTATCTGCCCCCCGACGCAGTAGGGGGGAAATATCCTGCCGAACTTGCAAAAGCCGTTTTTAAGTATATATACCGTGATGAAAAAGCCCCTGACTTTAAAAAGCCTCCTGGCATCATAGAGGTCAAGCTAGACGCTAAAGCGCTAAAAGAAAAGAGAGAAGCGTTGCTTGCTTCCCCTCTCACGCCACCTGATTATACTATAACCGAATACTTTATACCCGGCACCGCCCCCACACAACAGTCTGACTACTGGACACCGCTGCAGCCACCTTCTGACTTTAAAATAACTTTAAATGAGGCTGGCCTGCCGGTCATATCATTTAAGCCGCAGGATACCTTCGCCGTTTATAACATCTACAGGCTGGAAGAGGGCAGAAGTAACCCCTTGCTCATACATCAAATAAAAACCGGAACTCTTGATCCCGTAGGGTGGATAGATGCTTTTGTTGACCGTGGCAAAAAATACACCTACTTTGTAGTGCCGACACACCCCGAATTAGAGATAGAAGGCCAACTTCTGCAGGGCACACCAACTCCTCTTCTTTCGATTGTAGTGCCGTCTTCAAATGAACAATCCGAAAATACCGACACAACAGGTATCGCTCCGCGGCAGAGCAGGAAGAGGGCCGTTTACCTCAAGCTGCCAGATTGAAGGGCTTTGTTTATCTCCTCCAGTTTTTGCTGTATTGCCTCCCTGCTTACAGTGCTCAAAGGATTTATATTGCACTCCAGCGCCTTTTCAAGCTTTTCTTTGGCAGCCTGAAGGTTGCCTTCTTGATAATAGATACAACCTAAATAATAAAGCGTAGATACCTGATCCTCTTTAAGCGACTCCGCTTTTTCGAAATACTTTTTGGCCTCCTTCAGCTTACCCATCAGGTAGTAGGTCTGAGCAAGGTTGTCCAGTATGACAGGGTCTTCATCGTCGTACTTCACAGCTTCCAAATTATACTTGAAAGCCTCATCCAGATTCCCCTTTTCGATGAGCAAATAGCCCAATGCCCCATATATCCTAGCGGTTCTCTGCTTCCTATGGAGTTCCTTAAGCATCTCAATAGCGGTATCTATGTCCCCCAGTTTCCAGTATGCCAGGCTCAGGTTAAGCTTGGCCATGTTTTTCACCGAGTCCTTATAGCGGGGGTCAATGAGCACGCTGCTGAATATGTCCCTGGCTTTTTGAAACTGGCCCCTCTTCAAAAGCAATACCCCGTACGCCAGCCTGTAAGACGGTTTTGTCATGTCATGGGCCATACCTTTTTCATAAAAGCGGATGGCCTTATCCGGCTTGTCCTTTACATGAAAATAATAACCCAAAAGGCCGTATATATTTCCTATCAGTCCCATAAAAACCACCTGCCTAAAAACCTTTGTTTAGTAGCCACTGAATTATATCTTCCAGCATTCGCTTTCTTTGGGTTTCCTCTGCACTTATCCTTGACAGCGCCTGAGCCATGGCTTCAGAATTAAATTTGCTCACTCAAATGGAATAATCCCCAGGGCTTTGTATGTAACCCAGTCAACATAGTGGTTCATGGGCAAGCCGTGTTCCTTTTTAAACTTTATAAGGGCGTTTTTCATTCCCTCACCGTATATGCCATCCAAACTTCCTTGATAGTACCCCAAGCGTTTTAGCCTTTTCTGCACCTCTAACACGTGGGAGTTGCGGTCTCCTGGTTCTAACCTTACAAGTTGGCTGCCAAGGTTGCCAAACGGCCCGCCGTAGACCACCACCTTGGTGCGATAGGGCACCAGGTCATACAGCTCCTCCACATCCCTATTCCTCATGCGGAAACATCCTGCCGATGCCCTACGACCTATAGACTCGGGCCTGTTGGTCCCATGAATGCCATAAGTGCCCCACGGCACGTTCAAGCCCATCCACCGCGTGCCAAAGCCCGAGCCCCAGTTTCTGGCCTTGCTGACGATCTCCCACACCCCTATGGGTGAAGGTGTAGAAGGTTTGCCCTGGGCTATGGGATACTTCTTTACCAGCTCATTTCCTTTAAACAAATACAGCATGGATTCGGTCAAATCAATGAAAATGTTGTATTCACCTTGCTCGCTGTCGGCATGCTCACCGGGCTGGCTGGCCACTTGAGCATTAGGTTCAAAGCCAAACTTCAGGTCATACTCCCCCATCGCCATATATAAAAGGAAAAAAAATAATACGTATAAAAGCGCTATTACATCTTTACCCAGCTTACTCGATACCATCCTAACCCCTCCTGCTAAGCTTATTATATTCACGTAACATGCGGTTTTAGACTACTTTGTATTGAGGAAAGGATGGTTTATATAACAAGGACGTGATACATCATCACGCCCTTTTAGTGCAGCCTACGCCTCACAATGACGTAAAAGTCATTACCCTTGCCACCATAGGATCGGTAATCCATTCCCAGCCTTTCAAGCTCGTTTATGATCATATCCTCCTCATAGCTATAAGCAGATTCCAATCTTATGGTAATTTCATCGTTGGGTGACATTTTTTGGAGGCTTTCCCTCAGCCTCCTAAGGTCCTTTTCCTGGATGGCCAACCCCAAGTTGATCATGATATTAGCCATAAGAGCCCTCCTTCATCCCTCTCTCAAATCAAAGAGCAACAGGTGTTTGTATAAACATTATACCCCGAATGGGGAGCCAGGTCAATCCAAAAGGAAATAGCATATTTTCTGTGGCAGCTACGTCCTGGTGCGGTCGCCTTCCACCTGCACCATATTCGGTATATCCAAGACCATAATTGAGCGTGAGCCTCACGACGAAATAGTCAACCTCAACAACATGGCATCAAGCATAAAGGCTTTGTGCTCAACCTGAACCTTACATCTTCTTGTAGAAAAAAGGCTTGAGCGGTTGAAATCCGTATCTTTGAGGGATTATGATTTGTTCGGTGCTGCCCACAAACAACACCCCATCCGGATGAAGGGCATCATAAAGCTTCTTATAGACCTTTACTTTGGCCTCCTCTGTAAAATATATCATCACGTTCCTGCACAGTATAAGATGGCAATTATCCGGGAAAGGGTCTTTAAGCAGGTCATGGCGTTCAAAGTGGACACAGGCTTTAATCATAGGGTCGATTGCAAAAAGGCCATTTATGGGTTTAAAATACCTGGCTATGAGTTCATGCGGCACCGATTGCAGGCTCCTCGCATCGTATATTCCCTCCCTGGCCCTGTTTAATACTTCCTGGTCTATGTCGGTGGCCAGAATGCGTATGCGCTGCAGGGGAAGAAACTTAGCAAGGAGCATTGCCACAGAATATGGTTCCTCACCTGTAGAACAGGCCGCACTCCATATTTTGATGTGGCTGTGCTTCTTCAAGAGGTCCGGGAGTATCTCCTTCTCCAGGACAGCCCATTGGCCAGGATTTCGAAAAAATTCCGAAACGTTTATGGTTATATAGCTCAAAAAGCGAGCCAGTTGTTCTTTGTCTTCAACAAGTGCCTGATAGTACGCCTTATACCCATCATATCCACTACGGCTAATCCATGAATCGATACGCCTTTTCATCTGTTTTTCCTTGTAGCCAGACAAGTCAACGCCAGTAAGCTCCAAAACCGCTTTTTTGAAATCATCGTATGCCCAATCCATGCTCCATCTCCCTACCCCATTCGGTTGCTTGACCAAATTAGAGTTTATCATATAATCTTGCAAAAAAAAAGCCGCGAAACACATTTTTTCGCGGCTTAAAAATTGTAAAGGGGGGGTCTCAATGTGTTTGTGAGGTTCAGTGTATAGTTTTCCCGCACTCAAAAAATTTTATACCCAGAAACTGATAAAGGGCAGCTCGAGCCGCCCTTATCTTAATCTCTTAGATTAAATTTCTCAGGAAAAAGCTCTTCCAGGCTGACCGATAAGCCTCCTTCATCAGCTTGATATTCTTTTTCTGTTTGGGCTGCCTCCTTTTCTTGCTGCTCTCGAAGGGCTTCCTTTATGCTGAGGCTTATCCTCCTCTGCTCCGGCTTTATATCCAGTATTTTGACGTTTACCATTTGTCCCACCTGCAGCACGTCGGCCGGCTTATTGACATGACCTTCAGCTATCTCTGAGACGTGCACCAGTCCATCCACACCTGGTTCAAGCTCCACAAAAGCCCCGAAATGAGTGAGCCTTACCACTCGGCCGGTTACAACATCCCCAACGTGGTACCTTTCAGCCACGTTATCCCAGGGCTGCGGCAGCGTCTGCTTATACCCCAAAGCAATCCTTCCCCTTTCCTTGTCTACCGAAAGGACCTTTACAGTTATGGCCTGGTTTTCCTGCACCACCTCACTGGGATGGCCTACATGCCCCCATGATAGGTCAGATACGTGTATCAAACCATCCACTCCTCCAATATCCACAAAAGCGCCAAAATCTGTCACCTTCTTAACCACCCCTGTAATTACCTGTCCTTCTCTGATGGAATCCCACAGTGCCTTTTTTCTAGCTTCTTCTTCCTCCTGAAGTATAACCCTCTGAGACGCTACCACCCTGTTGTTGCGCCGGTCAAACTCCAAAATCCTAAGCCTTAGGGGTTTACCTACCAAGGAATTCAAATCCTCAACATACCGCGTTGACAAGTGGGAAGCGGGCACAAAAACTCGAACGCCGTTCACATCGGCTAACACGCCGCCCTTTACCACCGCGGTGCATATGCCCTTAAACTCTTTACCGTTTTTGAAACCATCTTCAAGCTCTTCCCATGCCAACCTCTTTTCAAGGGACTTGCGCGCAAGAAGGACATTCCCCTCCCCATCGTCGATCTTTACTACCTGAACGTCTATAGAGTCCCCCTCGTGCCATTTTACTTCGCCCGTATGCGGGTCAATCAGTGTCAATTCGCTAACGGGCAGTATCCCATCTGATTTGTAGGGCAGACTTATTATGACCTCTTCAGGGGTTATCTTGAGTATCGTGCCTCGCACAACCTGACCAGGCCTTAAATCCGTAATCGCATTTTCAAAAGCCTCCATAGATGAAATGTCTTCTGACATTTCCGGCTGTGATTGTTCAAGCGCAGCCCTTTTCTCTCCTTCCTTTAAATCGGCCGATTGACCATTGACCTCAAAGTTGTCGCCTTTCGTGACACCATCTTGTATCATCTGCTGTCCATTTAACAATTGACTCACCATATCAATTACCTCCTTGATAATCCAGTCAGGAGTCGAGGCACCGGCAGTAATGCCTACGGTATCTCCTGGACCTATTACGCTGACATCTATATCCTTTGCCGTTTCAACAGCAAAGGTCTTAGGACAATGAGCCTTACATATGGAATACAGCTTTTGAGTATTGGAGCTATTTTTGCCTCCAATCACCAGCATCACATCCACCATTTTAGCGATGGACTCAGCCTCAGACTGCCTTACGGCCGTTGTATTGCATATGGTATTGAAAACCTCAAGCTGCTCTACTTTATCGCGCAATCGCTCAATTATGGCTTCCCACCTTTGATATGAAGTTGTGGTCTGCGCTACCACGCAACCTTTGGTAATATGAGGTAGAGAATCCACCTGTTCGGGATCGTTGACAATATACGCCGAATTATCACACCAACCGTTTATGCCTATTACTTCAGGATGGTCTCTTTCACCCACTATGATAATTTGATACCCTCTGCTGTAATATCTGCTCACCAAATTGTGAACCCTCTTTACGTAAGGGCATGTAGCGTCAACCACGTGCAGCCCCTTATCCTTCATAAGGCTGTAAACCTGAGGCGGCACACCATGGGAACGAATTACAATAGTACCCCCTTCTATATGATCTAAATCGTCTACAATCACCACACCTTTAGATGCAAGAGCCTCCACTACCTGAGGATTATGAATAATTGGACCGTAAGTATAAACCCTACTTCCCCTGCCAAGCTGCTCATAAACTGCCTCCACGGCGCGCCTGACGCCAAAGCAAAAACCAGCATTTTTGGCTACTATAACCTTCAACCCTAAAGCCTCCCCACTCTTTAAGCGCTCAGCAAATCCCTAAGCGCCTTCTCCATTTCATCGGCCATCCTTTCAAGAAGCTCGGTATTGGATTTCTGCTCAAAATAATCCTCAAAATTCAATGGCCTGCCAATTCTGACTGTTATCGGCCTAAACAATCTATACTGACCCACTATGGCAATGGGTAAAACCTTGGCCCTGGACTTATGTGCAATGGAAGCGATACCGTGAGAAAAGCTCTGTAGAAACCCGGTCTTACTCCTCGTGCCTTCAGGAAAGATCCCAAACACCTTACCGTCATTTAGCACCTGAAGAGAGTGCTTGATAGCTGAAAGGTCTGCCGAACCCCGCTTTACAGGGAAAGCCCCCAACTGCCTGATTATGGTCCTCAACACCGGGATTTTAAACAGCTCCATCTTGGCCATGAAAAATACCTGCCTAGGCAATACACACCCAATCAGTACAGGATCCAGCAGCGAAATGTGATTGGAATATACAATGGTCTTGCCTTCCATGGGAAAGTTCTCAAGCCCTTCAACACGAGGCCTAAACAGCAAGAACATTAAGGGACGCACTATGGCCCGTGCAAATTTATAGAACAACATACCACCCCGCCTTCTATTTGCCAACCATCAACCAAGGTACTCCCTCAAATAACCACACACCTCATCGGCCACCTGTTCAATTGTTTTGCCAGTAGTATCTATCAGTATGGCATCCTCGGCTTTCCGCAAAGGTGCAAAAGCCCTGTTCATGTCATTTTTATCCCGGGCTTCAAGCTCTCTTTTCACATCCTCCAGAGTTTGGTCGTAACCCTTTTCGCGCATCTCCAACCATCGGCGCCTTGCTCTTTCCTCCAACGTAGCAGTCAAATAAAACTTCCTGTCAGCATTAGGAAACACAAAGGTCCCTATATCCCTTCCATCTACTACCACTGAATAATTCCGCGCTATATTTCGTTGCAATTCCACCAACTTTATGCGCACCTCAGGGATGGTCGCCACTTCCGAAGCAGCCTTTGTAACCTCCGGTTGCCTAAGCAGATGGGTAACATCCCGTCCATCAAGATATACGCGTTGAAGCCTATGCTGATATGTAACTCCAATGTGGGTTGAGGGAAGAATCGATATGACTTTTTCGTGGTCTGACGGGTCTAAACCCTGCTGCAGTACTTTCAAGGCCACTGCTCTGTACATAGCCCCTGTGTCTAAATAATGTATATTAAGCTTTTGCGCCACAATTTTGGCTATGGTACTTTTGCCGGCCCCTGCAGGACCGTCTATAGCGATGGTAATCGTCTTCATCAAGACACTCCTCTGAAGCTCAAGTTTGTGCAATATCCGGCCTTAAATTTACCGCTTTTTCAAGATACACGTGCTGTGGTACCCTGTCATCAGCCCATTGCACGTGGATGAGCACTCGTATACATTTTCCTAAGCTGCCCTCCACGTACATCTCCTGACAGCACAGAAGCGGCACCTGCGTCAAGCCCATCTCCCTGGCAGCAACTGCAGGATACACCGCATCAATGTCCCTTGTGGCAGTAAATATGATGCTTATTATATCTTCATAACACAAATCGTTTTTCTCTATTATAGTGCTAAGCAGCTTTTTTGTCTTGTTCAAAATCTCAAGGCGTGTATTCTCTTCAACTGTTATGGCTCCCCTTATAGCTCTAACGCGCATATAAAAAACTCCCCACTTAAACCACTCTATGCCCCAAGCCTATGGCCACCTCGTTTAAATGTATCATCCCTATTCCGAAGAACAGGGCTACACTTATGTGGTCACCACTCCTGGCAATGCCTATTTTGCCGCCCACATTAAGGCCAATGGCTTTGCTCATGATCTGCGAAATGGCCTCCCTGGTAGCTCCCGCTACAGCCCCTTCTTCTGGATGGGTCTCGTTTATCACCTTTTCCCTTTTGGCAGCTACAACGGCCCTCTCCACGATCTTGTTGACCGAACTTATGAACTCTCCACCGTAATCAACAGCAGCAGCGCTTATGCCCTCACGTTGCAACTGCTCTTTCAATGCCTTTTCTTCTTCCCTGGTTCGGGTGAGCGCCATCTCAATGGCAGCCCGCGCAACTTCTTTGCTTCCCACCTGGTTCATTACATGCCCTCCATCAATCAGCTTTGCATTTTACCTTTCCATTACAAACTCTTCACCTATTAATTATAGCCCGGCAAACCATACAGTACAAGTGATATTTAATCCTCGACATGGCACGCATCATTGAGCGAAAACAGGACACTACCTTCTTCCAGTACTTTTATAACAGTCAACCCCGCATTGTCCTGCCTGATTCTCCTTATATAGGTCAACGGTAGGCCCATAAGCTCCACAATCAACACTTTGCAAGTCAAGGCGTGAGACACCACTAAAATACCCTCATCTTGTCCCATCTCCAAGGCCTTGATTTGACCTATAAACTTCACAATTCTTTCTCTGACGCAGTTTACACTTTCCCCGCCCGGAGCACGAAAATCATGGTCTTGATACCACCGAGATAGCTGACCTGGAAAGAGGTCTTCGATTTCCCGTATAGTGTGCCCTTCCCATTCCCCAAAACAGGCCTCTCTGAGGAGTGGAGTAGTTATCCATTGCATATTTAGCTCTCGTCCTATTATCGAAGCGGTCTCCACAGCCCTTTTCAAGTCGCTACAGTATATAGCAGTTATAGGCATATTTCTAAGGCGCCTGGCCAACCTCAATGCCTGAATACGCCCTTTATCGGTCAAGCTAATATCAGAGGTTCCCTGCGTCCTACCCTCAACGTTCCAGTCAGTCTCCCCATGCCTTACAATGTAAACAAACACGATTATACGTCCCCTTAAGCACGATCTTTCCCCACATATACTTGATATTCATCCCATATCCTCTCGAGTTCCTGAAAATCGGATGATATATCCGCTTTTTTACGAAGGCCTACCGCCACAATCAAAGCGTTTATTAAACTCAAAGGCGCTACTAAAGAGTCTACAAAGGAAGCCATGTCACTCCTTGCCAGCAGTATATAGTCAGCATAAGCCGTCAGAGGTGACAGGTGCGAATCTGTTATGGCAACGGTTTCAGCGCCTTTACTCTTTGCGAAAGCCATAGCCTCCACTGTACGCCTCGCATATCTGGGAAAGCTTATGCCAATCAGCAGGTCCTGCGGCTGAATGTGTATGAGCTGCTCCAAAATATCGTTGACCCCGGAGGTCACCACCCTTACCTTCTCAAATATAAAGCTCAAATAGTAACCCATAAACTGAGCCAAGGGCGCAGCGCTCCTTAATCCCAACACGTATATGCTTCTAGCTGAAAATATCTTGTCCACTACCCGGTTGAAGACTTCCTTGTCTATCTCCTCAACAGTGATGCGTATATTGTTTATGTCCATCTTTGACACCGTCTTCAAAAGGGTAGATTCGTCAAGCTCAGAGGTCATCTCTATTCGCTGTACCGTTGTCAGCTTATTGCGAATCACTTCCTGCAACGCTTTTTGAAGCTGAGGATACCCTTCATATCCCAGCATGTTTGCAAACCTTACCACCGTGGATTCACTTACTCCCACCTTCTGGCCTATTTTTGAGGCCGTCATAAAGGCGGCTTTATCATAATTGTTTAGGATGTAATCCGCAATAAGCTTTTGGCCCTTGCTCATCTTCTTATACCGCTCGGCAATCCGCTGAAGCAAATCCTCATTATTCATCAAACTATCCTCCTCAAACATAGTTCCCTCATAGGTCTTACAAGAATATTTTAACACCTAATGCTAAATTTGCAAGTTTAAGGTTTCATTTATTCATTTTGCCGACTTCATATATGGATATGCGCATTGTCTCATCATCCTTCTTTGTAAGCCCAAATATTAAGCCCCTGTCCTTCAGATTTTTGTTCAAAAAATCCACTATCTTATAGAGGTCAGGGAAATTCTTTATGTCCAAGACCGCCATTACCGCATGGGAATTTATACTCTCCTTCTCCATATAAAAACTCCCCTTTCCTTTAGCCTTTAAACTTTCGCTCTTCAAACCAACTAGCTACACTATCCATAAAAGGATAAAACGTCAAGTCCAGGTGAATCGGCGTAATTGCGACATAGTTTTGCCTCACAGCAGTTATATCGGTATCAGCCTGCCCTTCCTCTTGAGAAGTCTCTATGGCTTCCCCTGTAAGCCAATAATATGGCTTACCCCGCGGGTCCAAACGCTTAATATACGTCTCGGCATACCGCCGTATACCCAATGGCACAACTTTTATCCCCTTTATGTCCTCCTTGGGCACAGCAGGCACATTTACATTGAGCAAAACCCCTTTGGGTAACCCATGTTCAAGCAACTTTTTAGCAACCTCAAATGCCACCTCGCCTGCATACGAAAAGTCATTGGACTTATACGATACCAGCGATATGGCAACTGAAGGTATATCCAGGATGCAACCTTCAATGGCTGCCGACACCGTACCCGAATATATTACATCGGTGCCTAAATTTGGTCCCCTGTTGATGCCAGATATGACCAGGTCGACTTTTCGCTGCATTATTACATCTACACCTATCTTTACGCAGTCAGCCGGGGTACCGTTGATAGAATAGGCTTCAACATCCACACCTGGAAGCTCTACCTGCTCTATTCTGAGGGGCTTGTGTAGGGTAATGGCGTGGCCTATTGCACTTCTCTCCCCATTAGGAGCAGCTACCACCACCTCGCCAAGCCTTTTCATGCTTTGTGCCAGCTGAATGATCCCTTTGGAAAAAATACCGTCATCGTTGCACACCAAAAGCCTCATACCTCATCTCCTTTTGCATTCTCTTTTGTCTACACCATTATATACCAAACACGAGGACATCTCAACACGCCTTACATTTAAATATTTTACCTATCGTTTTCACATATTTTACATAAAAATAGTAGAATACCTGCCTGTGTAAAATATAAACTATGATAAGGTCTAACTGAGGAGTGAGCGTGTTTGATACAGATAGATGACGCGGGGAGCGGAAGCTTAATAGGCGGAACATGCATCGGCGTCATGCGCGTAGAGACGGGTGAATTCGCTTTCGACTTCATTCCAGTCGAATTTTATTACCAAGGCGCCTTTGAAAAAAAGGCATACATACTTAAATGCGAAGAAATAGTGTATTCACTTTTAACCAAACTGCACGTGGATAAAAAGGAAGAAATACAAATATGCCAAGGCTACATGTTTGAGACAGTGAGAGACAAGTTAAGGCATGAAGGATACCATATAATAAGCGTCAAAATCAAAGAGCCCCTTCAGACGGCAATAGAAAACGCTTTTCAACAATATGCTTTAAATCTTGGCCTACCCGCCCAGTACGTAAAATACACCCGGTATCCCCTGCACTTTCACAGGATATTGAGGTGGGTATACGCAGATTACGATAAGCGCCACATTCTATGTAAGACCGGCTGGAAAAGCTGGAAAAAATACGGCCATCTCAATATTGAGGTCACTGAAGACATCCTTTACAAACAAAATTATATGTGTCTCAAATGCGGAAAGAAGATAAATCCAGGCAGCCATGTCAAGGTGTTGAGATACACCAGCAACTGCCCCAACGTCATATACCTTCATCACAAATGTTAGCTCTGTGAGGTTGCCACCCTCAATCAAAACAAAAAGAAGAAGGTGGCCAGCAAGCCATATACTCCACTTTTTGACTTGTTTTTGGCTTGCCTACATACCACCCCTTCAACCCATTTTCCATCTTCACTTTCCCTTAAACGGGATGCACCTTGTTTTCCTCATCCAGCAGAGTGCTATCAATCTTATATTTCTGCGCCTGGCGGTACTTGAAAAAGTTCAGCGCCACCTGTGGGAACAAGGCATAAGAGAGGACATCTTCTTCCTGCTCCATATAAGCCTTTATCTCCTCACGATACTTGTCAAGCGCTGGCTCCAGAGCATCAGCTGGGCGATAAGTGATGGGCTGCTCATCGCCTATGATCTTCTTGCGAACCTCTTCTTTGATTTCCCCTGGAGGTCTGCCGTATTCGCCCCTCACATAGGCTTTTACTTCAGCAGGCACCATCTTATAGCGCTCCCCAAGGATGACGTTGAACACCGCCTGCGTACCCACCATCTGACTGGTAGGAGTAACCAATGGTGGATAGCCCAGGTCCTCCCGCACTCTGGGTATCTCCTTGAGCACCTCTTCATATTTATCCAGCTTGTTCTGCTGCTTAAGCTGGGATACCAGGTTGGACAACATACCGCCTGGCACTTGATAAAGAAGGGTGTTTACATCCACCGACAAAACCTTCGGGTCGAGCAAACCCTTGCTCATATATTTCTCACGCAAAGGCCTAAAGTAATCCGCAATCTTGCTGAGCAAGTCAAGGTCAAGCCCTGTATCGTAAGGCGTATCCTTGAGGGCAGCCACCAACGGTTCAGTGGCCGGCTGTGATGTGCCAAGGGCCATGGGCGAGATAGCACAATCCACCACATCAGCCCCAGCTTCTATGGCCTTGAGATAGGTCATGGATGCCAAACCGCTGGTGTAATGGGAGTGTACCTGGATAGGTATACTCACGGCTTTTTTCAGCTCAGTGACCAGCTCATATGCCCTGTAAGGCGTCAAAAGCCCGGCCATATCCTTTATGCACAGGGAATGAGCTCCCATCTGCTCCAGCGTCTTGGCGGTATCGATGTAGTGCTGTATATCGTGTATGGGACTGATGGTGTACACAACAGTAGCCTGTGCATGGGCACCTTCATCAATGGTAGCCCGAATTGCCGTTTCAAGGTTCCTAACGTCATTTAAGGCGTCAAATATACGTATGATGTCTATGCCGTTGCCCACTGCCCTCTTTACGAACTCCCTGACCACATCATCGGGATAATGCTTGTATCCCAGCAGGTTCTGCCCCCTCAGCAGCATCTGCAACTTGGTCTTCTTCATCTTTTTGCGTATCTTGCGAAGCCTCTCCCATGGGTCCTCATTCAAAAACCTCAAACAGGCATCAAAGGTGGCTCCTCCCCACATCTCTATGGAATAATATCCCACTTCGTCCATCATCTCTGCTACCGGCAGCATCTCTTCGGTGGTCATCCTGGTAGCAATCAATGACTGATGCGCATCCCTAAAAGCGGTCTCGGTTATTCTTACCTTCGCCATATGAATATCCTCCCATTCAAAAGTTTAAGCTATCAACCGAACAGGTTGAGAAGCACTCCTGCCGCAATGGCCGAACCGATAACGCCAGCTACATTAGGCCCCATGGCATGCATCAGAAGGAAATTGGATGGATTCTCCTGTTGGCCCACCACTTGAGACACGCGGGCAGCCATGGGCACAGCCGATACCCCTGCCGAACCTATCAGAGGATTGATCTTGCCTTTTGTTGCCCAGTACATGACCTTGCCAAACAATACGCCCCCTGCAGTGCTAAATGCAAACGCCAAAAGCCCCAAAGCGATAATCTTGAGGGTGTCCGGAGACAAAAACCTCTCAGCGGTAGCCGTTGCCCCTACAGTGACGCCCAGGAATATGGTGATTATATTGATGAGCTCGTTCTGCGCCGTCTTGCTGAGCCGGTCCACCACAAAGCTCTCCCGGAAGAGGTTACCCAGCATGAGCATGCCAAGCAGAGGAGCCGCTGAAGGTACAATGAGCGAACCTACCACAGTTACCACAATGGGGAATAAAACCTTCTCAAGCTTGGACACTGGCCTGAGCTGCTTCATCACCACCTGGCGCTCCTTTTTGGTGGTGAGCACCCGCATTATGGGCGGCTGAATCATAGGTATCAAAGCCATATACGAATAGGCAGCAATTGCAATAGGGCCTAAAAGCTCTGGCTTTAATTTGGAGGTTAAAAATATGGCAGTGGGGCCATCGGCTCCACCGATTATGCCTATTGAAGCAGCGGCGTTGTTATCAAACCCCAGCAACCTTGCCAGGAAAAATGCAGCGAATATCCCCAGCTGTGCGGCCGCACCCAGCAATAAACTACTGGGGTTGGCAATCAGCGGTCCAAAATCAGTCATAGCCCCAATACCCAGGAATATGAGCGGAGGATACACGCCCAGCTTTACGCCCTGATACAGGTAATACAAAAGCCCTCCTATCTGTTTTAGCTTCATCTGGCCGTCTACCATCTCATACTGTGGCTCGGCAGTCAACCCAGCCAATGGCAAATTGGCAAGCATCATGCCAAACGCTATGGGCAAAAGCAATAAAGGTTCGTATTTCTTCTTTATGGCCAGATAAATTAGAAACCAGGATATAAGCAACATCAAGGCCTGCTGCCATGTTATGACAGCAAAGCCCGAATCTTGAATAAAATCGAATATTACTTCAATGAATGGTTTGTTCATTGCTCTACCTCCAGCTTTGTATTTTACTGTAATGCCACCAACACGTCATCAACGTTTACTGACGCTCCCTTGCTCACCTGTATTGAAACAACTTTACCATCTCTTGGGGCCATGATTTCGTTCTCCATCTTCATGGCCTCAAGTATCAACAATACCTGTCCCCTCTTTACCTCGTCCCCCACATTCACCTTTACATCCAGTATGGTACCCGGCATAGGCGCCTTTACCAGCTCGGCTCCGCTGGGTATGGGCTGGGCACTGGGCTTTTGGTCTGCAGCTGTTTCCTGCTTAGGTGTCGCAACGGCTTGAGCTGCCGGCTGAGGCGCTGGCGCCGCCGGAGTTACAGGAACAGCCTGTACAGAAGCACCTCCGGTTTGAGCAGTCAACTCTTCCACTTCAACCTCATATGACTTTCCGTTAACGGTTATGATGAACTTCCTCATGTTTACTTCCTCCTTAACAATAGATTATTTTTAAAGCCTTGTTACAATTTGTTCCTGACGCCCAACCCTGTTCCATATGGGCGTTATGGCAGGAACGCGCTTTATGGACCTTACAACGATGTCATGAGTGGAGCGATGAAGAGAAGCTGCAACAGCAGCGGCTATAACCGCTACCAGCTCCTCATCCTCTTCAACCCGCTCTTGAAGTTGAACAGCGTTATTAACCGCATCGCTTTTCTGTGCAGGTTCAAAAACCTGCTCAGCCTTACTTGCGCTTTTATCGGTAAGCCTGTGTAAGGCTTTGATTATGAACACCAAGCCAATTAAAACGACGAATACGGTTCCCATACCAAGAACCATGACTTTTACACTATCCAAAACAATATCCAATTTTACCCACCTCATTTCAATCTGATCACACAGGTATATTACCATGCTTTTTGGGTGGCCTGTTTTCGCGCTTGCCTTCCAGCATCTGAAGAGCGCTTATAAGCCTTGGCCTTGTAGCCTCAGGTTCGATTATATCGTCGACATAGCCCCGTGCAGCCGCCACATAAGGATTGGCAAAGCGCTGGCGATACTCCTCTATCTTCTGCTGCCTGGCTTGAATTGGGTCAGCTGCGCTCTCTATATCCTTCTTAAATATGATGTTGGCAGCGCCCTCAGGCCCCATCACGGCAATCTCGGCTGTAGGCCACGCCATTACCATGTCAGCCCCCAGATGCTTGCTGCTCATGGCTATATACGCACCGCCATATGCCTTGCGCAAAATGACGTTGATTTTTGGGACTGTTGCCTCGGAATACGCATAAAGCAGCTTTGCACCGTGCCGTATGATGCCGCCGTGTTCTTGATCCACACCCGGCAGATATCCCGGCACATCGGTGAAGGTTATAATTGGGATGTTGAAGGCATCACAGAAGCGCACAAAGCGCGCCGCCTTATCGGAAGCATTGACATCCAGGCACCCTGCCAACTGGCTGGGCTGATTGGCCACAATGCCTACCGACCTGCCATTGAGGCGCGCAAACCCCACCACGATGTTAGGAGCATACAGCGCTTGAACCTCAAAAAACTCGCCATTATCCACTACCCGCCTGATCACATCCTTTACATCATAAGCCTTGTTGGGATTGTCAGGAATGATGTCATTAAGCTCAGGCGCCAACCTGTTGGGGTCGTCCTGGCACTCATAAAGCGGCGGGTCCTCCATGTTATTGAGCGGTAGATAGCTCAACAGCTTCCTTACTGCGGCAAAGCACTCGTCCTCGGTAGCGCTCATGAAGTGGGCAACGCCGCTTATCTTGTTGTGGGTCAAAGCGCCGCCCAAATCCTCGGCCGATACCTTTTCGCCCGTTGCCGCCTCAACCACCTGCGGGCCGGTTATAAACATCTTGCTTATCTTATCCACCATGAACACGAAGTCGGTAAGGGCTGGAGAATAGACCGCCCCACCAGCACACGGCCCTACTATTATGGAAATTTGCGGCACAACCCCTGAAGCCATGGTATTGCGGAAAAAGATCTCGCCATACCCGCTCAAAGCGTCTATCCCTTCCTGTATTCTTGCGCCACCAGAGTCGTTTATGCATATTATCGGACAGCCTGTCTTCATAGCCATGTCCATTATCTTGGTGATCTTCTTGGCGTGCATCTCACCCAGTGAACCACCCATGACGGTAAAGTCCTGGGAATACAGATATACCGGCCTCCCATCGATGGTGGCATAGCCGGTCACCACGCCGTCGGCAGGCATCTTCATCTTGTCCAGGCCGAACTCCACCGACCGATGCTTCACAAAGGCATCGATCTCAACAAAGCTGCCTGGATCCACCAAACGCTCAATCCTCTCGCGAGCAGTCAGTTTGCCGCTCTCGTGCTGCTTCTGAATCTTATCTGGGCCACCGCCTTCACGAATGGCCAGCTTTTGGTCCTGCATAGCCCTTATTTTGTCGTACGTACTCATCCAACACCCTCCAGATCCTCTTAAAATTTTATAAAAAACAAAACTTCTGTCCCTATTTCTTTTTATTCTACATAAATACCTTTTTTCCTTCTTTATTCGAAAAATTTTTTGATAAAAATTTATCAAGCCATTATAAGGACAGCTTCCCTAATTATCTTGGCAGCCAGTATGGAGGTTACCTCGGCCGTATCGTATACCGGGTTTACCTCCACCAGGTCCAGTCCTACGATGTTCAACCCCCTCATCGCCTTTAAAGCCTGAAATATTTCGTGAGGCGTACATCCTCCAGGTTCAGGAGTACCCGTTCCCCAAGCATAAGCAGGGTCCACCACGTCTATGTCGATTGTAATATATACCGGATAAGGCCTTAACACATCTATAACCTCTTCTAAGGGCCGCAAAACCTCAAATGGATAAAAATTGAGATTTTCCCTTGCCCACATAAACTCTTCGCGAGTGCCAGAACGAATGCCGAATTGAAATATGTTCTTTAACGAAACGAACTGGCTACACCGCTTGATCACCGAAGCATGAGAATTTTTCTCACCCAGGTATTCTTCCCTTAGGTCAGCATGGGCATCAAAATGAACAAGCCTAAGACCGTCGCCGTATTTGCCATAAACCGCTTTTACCGCAGGGTATGTAATGAGGTGGTCGCCACCAATGAATAGCGGCTTTTTATCATCTTCCAGTATCTCATGGGCAGCCTGCTGGATAATCTTCAGGCTGGACTCTATATTACCCATTGGAAGTTCTAAATCCCCCACATCAAAAAATCTTATTTCCGAGAGGTCCCTGTCCAAATATGGGCTGTACTCCTCAATGGCGTATGATACCTCCCTAATCTTCTGGGGGGCGAAACGGGCACCCGGCCTATAGCTTACGCTATAGTCCATGGGCGCCCCTACCATTACCACGTCGCCTTCATCATAGGTTTCCCTGCTGCCCATAAAACGACTGCTCCACCTGTACTCCTTCAGCATCTGCATCATTTCCTTTCCATGATAGCTACATAAAACCCCACACTTTTTAAAATGATAATGACAATAAATGATTTTGTCAATACCGCTCAAATCATCCATTGCTTTCTAATAGTTCCTTCACAAATCGTGGCAATTTGAAAACCGATTTATGTATTTCAGGGGAATAATACTTGGTATCAATTGGTAAGATTTGATTCTCGTCTACCTCTAAGGGGTCATACCGCTTTGAGCCTAGGGTAAAACTCCACAGCCCGCTGGGATAAGTGGGAATAGACGCTAGATAAAGTCGTACTATAGGAAATACCTGCTTTATGCTGGTATATGTGTTGCAAATGAGGTCAGCATTAAAGAAAGGGGATTCGGTCTGGGCCACAAAAAGCCCGTCTTCCTTTAAGGCTCTATATATAGACGCATAAAAATCTTTAGCAAACAATCCAGCAGCCGGACCAATGGGTTCAGTAGAATCCACCAACACAACGTCAAAGGCATTTTCATGGCGCGCTATAAACTCTATTCCGTCTTGGAACAGCACCTCGCACCGCGGATCAGAAAGACCACAGCTGACCTCCGGGAGGTATCTTTTGCTGTTTTCAACCACTCTTTCATCGATCTCAACCAGGTATACTTTTTCGACTGAAGGGTGCTTAAGCGTTTCCCTCACTGCTCCACCGTCTCCGCCTCCGATAATTACCACAGTCTTTGGATTGGGATGAGTAAATAGAGGTATGTGGGTGATCATCTCATGGTACACAAACTCGTCTTTGATGGTGGTCTGAACCATGCCATCCAGCACCAGCATCCGTCCAAATTGTTCTGTGTCTATTATGGCCAATTCTTGATACTTGGTCTTTTCCACTACCAGAGTGCATTTGGTTTTACATGTAATTCCAACATTGGGTGTTTGCTTTTCGGTGTACCACAATTCCATCCTTTTCCGCCTCCCAGGTTTTAAAAAATTAATGAAATTTGATATAGAATTATATCAAAAACTTATCCTGTTGTATAGAAAAAATTGCTACGACACACCTTAGCCACAAGCCTTTTGCCCAAAGAAAGATTGAATATCGAGGGCAAGGCACCACTCCCCACCCTGGCTATCAAAGCATTTAAACCCTATCTTCTCGTAAATGTGCTGGTTTTCATCTTTTACTGCAAAAAGCTTTCTAACGCCATCCCCATCAAGTATGTAAGCCAGTGAACGGACAAGGCCATCCATCAAAGCATCTTTATCTAGACTAGGCAACACCACGACATGCTGTATAAATGCGCTTTCACCCTCCCTATAGCCGCTTATGCCCCCCTTTATGACGCCATCTTCTTCAACGACAACCGCAAACCTCTCTCCCTGGGCTGATACAGCAATCAATGGTCGCAACGCCTCATTGCCGTATATCCTATCAATATCTTGCATCTCAATCTTCCTAAAAGTGATCATTTGCTCACCTCCGTCAAGCGCTTAAGTTGCATTACCTCATCATCCTTAAGGTATCTCCACTGTCCGGGCTTTAAATCGCCCAAAGTGAGATTTCCCATGCGCTCCCTCCTTAAAAATTTCACACGGCAGCCGATGGCTTCAAACATCCGCCTTATCTGCCTGTTCCTTCCCTCCCTCAATACTATCTTAAAGGCTGAATTGTCACCCTTTTGCCACAATAGCCTCACTTTATGAGCATGGGCAATGGCATCGCCTATGTCAATCCCCTCTATAAACGCCTGAATCTGTGACTTACTAGGACGCCCTTCTACCACCGCGTAATACTCCTTTTCCACTTCATAACGGGGGTGCATAAGCCTATTTGCCAATTCCCCATCATTGGTGAGAAGCAATAGCCCCTCTGTATCAAAATCCAACCTTCCCACTGGATACACCCTGACAGGCTGATTCCCAACCAGCGATAAAACCGTGGGCCTCCCATGGGTGTCTTTTACCGTAGTCACATACCCCCGTGGCTTATAGAGAAGGATGTATAGCCGTTTTTGTTCGAGGGAAATAGGCCTGCCGTCCACCTTTACCTCGTCCTTTTGTGGGTCAATTTTTAGCCCCAGCTGAGTCACCACTTGGCCATTAACAGTAACTCGACCCTGCTTGATCATCTCCTCACACTTTCTGCGCGAAGCCACTCCACAGTGGGCCATGTATTTTTGCAGGCGCACAGCACATCTCCTTTCAATTCCCTCACTAAAAATACAAATTATAGTATACATCAAGGGGAACATAAAATAAAGGCGGCTTTTGGCCGCCTATTGCACATTTTGTTGAGAAGAGGGATTCTGCCCGCTTTCCTTTTTAGGCCCAATCAGGCGTTGTATCTCTTCCAGCAGCTGGGGGATCATTTCTATGACGCGGTCAGTAGAAGTGCGAAAACGGGCCGGCAAGAGCTTGACCTTGCCACCCCCCACCACCAAAAACGCTACTGGATTGACCGATACGCCTGCTCCACTACCGCCCGCAAAGGGCATGGACGATAAGGCCTCGCCTTCTCCGCCACCTCTACCCTGTTGCTTTTGATCCTTCCCTCCATCCCTGTACTCTCCACCGCCTGCCACAAAGCCGAAGGAAACCTTGGATATCGGTATTATGACGTTCCCGTCTGCCGTCTCTACAGCATCACCCACGATGGTGTTTACATCTATCATCTCTTTGATGTTTTCCATAGTGGTCTTCATGATGTTTTCAATTGGATGCCCTGACAATTTTTTCACCGCCCTTTAATTTTTCAGCTGTTTTTTGCATTCCAGCAATTATAATATCCCTCAATTTAACGGCTATTATGCAGCTCAAATGAAGCTCAAAATCCTCTCTGTCAAACACCGGTACCACATCCACCCTCTTCCCCTTGAGGGAATATCTGTTTTGCAGGTAAGCAACCACCATATACAAAAGCGAAATGAGGCTGCCGCACAGCAGCGCCGTATGTGCGGCATCTGCGGTCCCCAGCCTGAGCGTCACCTCAAAATCTTCCACATTCACTTTATTCTTAATGCGTTTGAAGTACCCGGCGTTTTGCTGAAGTGCCTTCAATCCTTCTTTTAGTAGGTTCACAATTTCCTGTAAAGATATAGCCGCTTCCTCCTGCGCAAATGGCTCCCTCATATTCAAAAAAAACGGATGGGCTGCCTTGGGCTTCATGGCAAAGGCCACTTTCTTGCGTACAAGTCCCCCTAAAGCCCGTATGACTACAAATGACCTGCTCCGCCCGTTCTCTATTTCGATGCTTATCTCTATATATAGAGTAACCATGCTGACCAAAATAAACAGTCCCATCACAGCCAAAGCTATACAAAAATATAAAGCCACCAATGCCTGCACCCCATGCATTTTTTTCTAGTTTCTCACACCTGCAAAAAAAAATGCACAGAATGCAGATAATGCTATAGGGCCTGCTATGGCTCAAGAGGCGGCAAATCTTCTATACTTGACAGCCCAAAGCTTTTTAAAAACACCTCCGTAGTCCCGTACAGCTTGGGTTTGCCTGGCACCTCAAGCCTCCCCACTTCCCGAATCAAGTTCTTCTCCAGCAGCATCGCAAGGGCATGGTCGCACTTTACTCCTCTCAGCTGCTCAATGTCCGACTTGGTCACCGGCTGGTTATAGGCAATGATGGCCAGCGTTTCAAGGCAGGCCCTGGAAAGAGGTTGCTCTTTTGATGCGCCGGTAAACCTGCGAATATACTCTCCGTACTCGGGACGGGTCACCAATTGATACGCATCGTTTAACCTTATAACCTGCAGTCCACGGCATTGGGAAGCATACTCTTCCATCAGCTTATCCATCATGTGCCTCGCAGTATCCATATCCACTTCCAGCACTTCGGCAATATTCCGTACAGATACAGGCTCACCCGCGATAAACAGGATTGCCTCTATTATGGCCATCATCTGTTGTTTTTCCATTTTATCCCCTTCCTTTGAATGAGTATATCAGAAAACGGCCTGGATTGCTGTACCATAATCCAACCCCTGTTTACCATTTCCAACAATGCCAAAAAAGTCACTACGATATACAGCCTGGAAAACCTCTTACTGACCAATTGCGAAAACATCACTTTACCTTTTTTAACCAGTATGGACGTAATCTGCCTTATCCTATCTTGAAGCGATATGGCCTCTGACTTAATGCTACGGACAACAGGTTGCACTTGCTGATGGGCTTTTTTCCTCTCAAGCACGTCTATCATAGCCTTTACGAGGTCCTGCTTGGTCACATTTGAGAATTTTACATCTTCACCTGAATCTATTATCTCTTCCGGCAGCTTACTATACATGTTGGAATACACCATATATCTTTCATTCAGCCAGGCACCTGCATCCTTATACCTTTTGTACTCCTTTAGCCTCTGAATTAACTGCTGCTGGGGATCAAGGTCCTGCTCTTCTGGCTGCGGTGCAGGCTTGGGAAGCAGCTTACATGACTTTATATGAAGCAGTGTGGCCGCCATCACCAAAAACTCGCTGGCGATGTCGATGTCCAGCGCCTGCATTTGATTTAAGTATTCCATGTACTGCGCAGTTATCTCAGATATCGATATATCCTCTATGTTGATTTTAGCCTTGGATATAAGGTGTAGTAAAAGGTCCAGTGGCCCTTCAAAAACATCAAGCTTTACTTGATAACCCAAACCCTTAATTACCCCTTTCCATATGTTTTATCGCAACTGAGAAAGCAAAAGGCTTTGAAGATACATCATCTGCTGGTAAACATATTGAGCGGGAGTTCGCACAATTAAATTGAATCCCCCTAGCAATATAAAAGCAAACAGTATGAACATGCCATAGTACTCATAATTCCAGAAAAATTTAACATTCCTGCGGTAAAACAGCCCTTTTATAATGTGATATCCGTCAAAAGGTGGTATGGGAAGCAAGTTCAAAATTGCAAACACTATGTTAAGCTGCACTACGCGATCAATGATGCCCATCAATACAGCATGAGGGTAAGGAAAGGCCACAACAATAGCCACAGAAATGGCCAATGCTGCAAAAGACAAAAGCATATTGGCAATAGGGCCCGACAGGGACACCAAGATGCTGCCCCACTTCCGGTTTTTGAAGTTTGAGGAGTTGACCTGTACCGGCCTTGCCCACCCAAATTTAAACAGCGCAAACAGTATGAGCCCCAACCAGTCCACATGGGCCAAAGGGTCAAGGGTGAGCCTGCCCTGGTTTTTTGGGGTGGGGTCCCCCAGCCTATAAGCTGTAAAGGCGTGGGCAAACTCGTGGAAGGACATGGCCAAAAACACCGCCGGCAGGCTTAAAAGCACGTCAATCCAGTTTATGTACAATTTAAACAAACCTCCATTCCGTGTATAATAACAGCCTTTTAAAGTTGCAAAAACATCCTATTTGTCTTACAACTTTATTGTACATTATTAGGCCGGTTTATGAAACCCTTTTATTGTTTACAAAGAAAATAAAAATGGGCCAGCCAAACATCGCCGACCCACTTTTATTATCATAAACTCGTTACAACTCAGGTAAATTGCCTATTTTTCTCCATCTGCCTGCCTTTTAAGCCAATTGTTAAATATCTTTCTAAAGTAATCAAACACGCCAGCAACCTCTACCGAGTCACTTGCCACTACATCAACTCTGCCTATCTCCTGGCCGTCCTGCTTTACCACCAATACCCCTACTTTCTGGCCTTGCTTTATAGGAGCCCTCAAGGGAGACGAAATCTGCACCTCTTTAGTGAACTCCTTAGAAGCGCCCTTGCTAACCAACATTGACAGGTTATCGGCTGCCAGTCCCATTATCCTGCTGACCCTCCCCCCAGTGACAGGTATTTCGTTGTGGACGATCTGGCCTTTCTTTATCACCAGCACCGACTCGTAATTTGCAAAGCCGAAATCCAAAAGCTTGCTGGCTTCGCTGAACCTGATTTGAGATGTGGGTGCCCCCAGTATGACGGCTATAAGCCTCAAGTTCCCACGCTTAGCAGTAGCCGAGATACAGTGCCCTGCCTGTTCGGTGTAACCCGTTTTTATGCCGTCACACCCTTGGTAAAACCTAACTAATTTGTTGGTGTTGACCAGCATGGTCTTACCATCCCTCATGTAATCCAGCCATATGGTGCTCCACTTGAAAAAGAGGGGATGTTTCAACAGTTCTCTGCTCATCAATGCAACGTCATACGCTGTGGTGTAATGGTTCTGCGCAGGCAGACCAGTACAGTTGACAAAATGGGTATTCTTCATACCCAACTGCTGCGCCCGTTCGTTCATCTTTTGTACAAACAGCTCATGGCTGCCGTATATCTTTTCAGCCAGGGCAACGCTGCCGTCATTGGCCGATGCCACAATCACGCTCTCAAGAATGGTGGATACCGGGAAAGTCTCACCTGGCGCCAAAAATACAGTAGAACCACCCATGCTGGCCGCATATTCGCTTACATGCACAGGGTCATCCAGCTTTAGCCTGCCGTCCTCTATGGCTTCCATAGCCAGCAAAAGGGTCATTATTTTAGTTATGCTGGCCATTGGAAGCGTCTCATGAGCATTCTTCTCATACAATACAGTACCCGTCTCATAATCCATAAGTAATGCCGCTTTGGACTGTATGGCAAAGGGAAGCTCAGCTACCGGCTGTGCCGCTGCCACCCCAAAAGGCATAAAGGCAAAGACCGCAGTCAGCAGCCAGCAAAGAACAACGCTTCTTGATGTGCTCAATGTAATCCCTCCTATTATTTCATCATCTAGCATTAGGTTTTCCATTGTATAGAAGGTTATGCACATCAAAAAGCGCATAATAAACCCATCAAAGTTTTTCAATAAACCCTAGCAACAGCTTGGCAAAATTATGGGCTGCCCTTCCAGCCGTTTCAATGACCTCTTCATGAGTCAATGGCTTGTCCAGTATCCCCGCCGCCATGTTGGTGATACACGAGACGCCCACCACCTTTAAGCCAGCGTGTACAGCAGCTATAACCTCTGGCACCGTAGACATGCCCACCGCATCGGCCCCCAGCTTTTGCAGCATGCGTATCTCGGCCGGAGTCTCATAGCTGGGACCTGGCATCATGGCATAGACCCCTTCTCTGACCTTAAGGCCCATTTCCTCAGCGGTATTCATGATCAAGCATCTTAGATGTGGGTCATACGCATAGGTCATGTCCGGAAATCGCGGCCCCAAATCATCCATATTTTTCCCCCTCAACGGATTAATGCCCGTCACGTTTATGTGGTCCTTTATGACCATCAAATCGCCTGGCGAAAAATCGGGGTTTACCCCTCCCGCTGAGTTGGTAATTATAAGCAGCTCAACCCCCAAAACCTTCATGGTACGGACAGGCAAAACCACCTGCTCCATATCATAGCCTTCATAATAGTGAAATCGACCTTGAGCCGCTATTACCTTTTTTCCCTTACAAAACCCAACAACAAACCGACCTTTATGTCCTTGCACCGTCGTCTTGGGAAAACCAGGTATTTCCTTATAATCGATAAAGACCGGGTCATCTATATTTTCTACCACATCCCCTAGCCCCGACCCAAGTATCAACCCCACTTGTGGCCGTATATCAATCCTCTTCTTAATAAACTCAGCAGCGTTTTTGTACACACATCTCACTCCTTAGCATCTTATTTTTCTTAGTCCAACGTTACCGTCAACCATCTTGACAACTTTTTGTTATTTATTCGACAAAAACGCTATAAAATCCTTCACGTTGAGGCCGCCGGCAAATAAAAACTTGAATACCACTGGCACAACAAAAGCTTCAAACAAGCTGCTGACAAAAAAGGCTGGTATTATGGCTGCAAACTTCAAAGTGTAAGCCCCTACTTTTCGAAACCTTAAATGCTTTACATGGGGCAGCTTTCTCATTTTGAACCTCTCTATCCCGAATTGTAAAGCCAATACTCCCATAAGCGCAATGCAGGGGATATGGACAAAAGACTGAGGCAAGACGCAGGTCAAGGCCATAAACAGGCCATTGAAAGCGTAAGAGTCGATCAAAAAACCCACAGTAAACCCCAGAAAAAACCCTCTGACCCCTACAACTATCAGTATCAAGGGGATACTAAAGTAAGTCAGTCCGAACAGCCAGATGAAAAAAGCAGTTTGTACATTCTGCAGCACAGCCTTTATGAATATCACGGGCCTATCTACTCGGGATTGGCTGCCAAGGATAGAAGAATATTCCCGCAGGTAATCAGCCAAGTACACCTGCTGTTCAGCGCTTATGGAACTCACCGTAAAACCCCCAGCAGCCACCCCAATGATAAATACAAACACCACCAACAAATAAAGTACTATGTTCCTCCTTATGTGGAGCATTACGCTCGTTTTTATCTTTAAAGCATACAATGGAGGTATTCCCCCTAAAGCTCTTTAAAATATTTGTCCTATTTGATAACTATGAGCCTTAAGGGTGATTTATGACCTCCAGTTGGTCAACCCATACCGCGCCGCTGCCCCTATAGCATAAAAAAAGTAGGGTTCCTCATCTATGCTTTTTCCCATAGTGGTGGAGTCCAGTTGGTAATATTCCATGGCCTTTCTCATATCCCTACCGCTTAAAAAAGCCGTTGTATACTTGGCTAGCAGGCCATTGGCCTTGAGCTGTTTTATCACTGCTCTTTGCCTTGGCTTATCCATTAAGGGCAACACAAGAGTAAGCGGATATTGGATAATATCTCTGAGCACCGTGATGGAATGGTGGCTTATACCCCTATGGCGTTCCCTTACATCGTTAAACCCTATACGCGGTATGTACACCACACGCCCTCCTAAAGCAGCTATCAAGTTGACATACAATCCTAACTCCAGGCCACTAAACCCAAAGGTGGTACCGGTACCCAGTATGCCGGGACCCATGGTCACAACAGCTACATCGCAACCAGCGACATTGAGGGCAGCCTTCAGAGCAGTGTATATATTTACGCACTCAAAGTCCCCACCAAAGGCGTTGCCAGATGTGACAGTCACATCCAGCAACTTTTTATTCTTGAGTAAGGTTACATTCCGACTAAAGGTGATTGGCAATGCCCCATGGTCAGTCATCACATATGCGATGGAAATGCTTCTGCCGGAAAAATATTTAAGGTAGGCACATAAGGGAGGCAACATGCTGTGAAGCTCACCAACATACACCAGTTTGCCCTGAAAATCGATAGGCTGGTTGTAATAATTATGGTATGGGCTCTCCTCCTCTTCGGATAAGAGGAGCTGCATCTGAAGTGGAGTATATTTAAGCTTCATGCCATGCCCCTTGCTGACAAAAAGACTATCCTTCATATTGAAGTTACACACCACAAAGTGATAGCCTCCCGTCCCCAGTCCAAGGCTGCAGGCGGTGGTATTGACCAACACCTCATCCCCTACATCGACACCTCCAGTCAAAGGCAGGTACACCACTGCCAGTTTACAAGGGTGGTCGATTTCCAGCCTGACAACCGCCATGCCTTTTTCACCGTATTCCAGCCGCTCCTTCACCACTCCCCTTTTAAGCTCTATCCACGTTGGTATCTCCATCCACCTTCAACCTCCCCAGTTGATCAATAAACCTCAAAGCAGGAATGGATTCTATGAACTTCGATAAAGAGTGGTACTCGGCTATCACATGAATGGATATCAACGCTGTCAGCATGACGGCCGCCGGCACAAACGGCACTTCTTTGATCGCATAAAGTCCAATTATTCCTCCTAAAAGGTTGGCTCCGGTATCACCTAGCATGTACCTCTCTTCCATCTCGCCTTTTATATAAAAGGGCAGAGAAGCTAAAAGGGGAATAAACATCCAAATATTCGAAAATCCACCTAAAGTTACAATGACAATAACCGACAGCATAAATACCTTTATGGCTCGTCCCGGCCTTAAGTCCATAAGGTTTATAAAATTGACAAACAGGGAAAACAGCAGCGCGTAGACTACCCAGGCCATGAGCTCTCTGTGATAACACCAGGACACGTACATCCCTGTTAAAGCCGTTATTATGAGCTTAATTCCCCCCGTGGATATATTACCCTTAAACAACGTGCCCACATGCCCTTTTATGCCTTTTACGGCTGTATCCCCCAGTACGTCGTCTATAAAGCCTATCAACGCCAGTGCGGTCACCACTAGTAAAAAAGCCATATAGCTTGTATCAGGTTTTGAAACTATGAAAGAAATGATGCCCGCAAAGCATGGAAAAAGGAAGGCCAAACCCATAGATATGACAACTGGCTTTCCCCTGTAGTTCATCACCACCATACCTCTAGATTTTAGCATTTTAAATAGGCGTGGCACAAAAAAGCGGGTGGCCAAAATAGACAGCGCTAGCCAAACAATTTGCTCAATCAAACCCATATGCCTTTTTCGCCCCCAATTTTTCCAGCAGCTTGGCCACCAAAACACAAAATATATCCTTAAACTGTCTGGCCCGGTGCAGTATCCCTCTAAAATTGAGCCCTGTTACCCTATGTGTCATCTCGACGTCCACCTCGCATACCCTCAAACCGTGGGTTAGCAAATCCACCGTCATGCCAAATTCTATGCCAAACCTCTTATACTTGAAAAACTCCGGGGTTATGGCTTCTCTTTTGAAAGCGCGCTGACCTGAAAGCACTGCCGTCAAATCCTTCCCTGTCAAAAGCCGCACCCCAATTCTGGATAAGCCCTTTACCAACCCAAAGCCATGCCTGCCTGGCGGGCAAGGGAATCGGGCAATTGCCACATCAGCCCATCCCTCCGCTATCGGCTGTATCAACTTTACCGCTTCTACGGCGCTCTCCCCCAGGTCTGCGTCCAATACCAACACGATGGGGCTGGACACAGCCTTCAACCCCTGACGCAGGGCATATCCTTTGCCGTGGTTTCGCTCAAGCTTTATGAGCCTTGCACCCTCTTTCAGCACCACTTGGGCAGTATTATCTATAGAGCCATCATCCACCACCACGACCTCTCGAATGCATGAAATGCTCTTCAATGCCCTTAAAGTGCTGCCGATATTTTCTCCTTCATTATATGCCGGGATGACAACCCCCACATCAGGGTAGTCCATCTTGATATGCCCTCCTTCAAACCCTCATACGGCGTTGATGCCTTAGTGGGATTTGTTGGCTTCAAGTATAGAAATTAATGCCAGCTTACCATAAATCGTATCGATATCCCTTATGGCCGGAATCCCCAGTTCTTGGTACTCTGAAACGACGCTACTCTTCACTGAAGAGGATTCCACAGCTACAATAGGCAGTCCCATATCCAGTGCGGCCTGTATGAGTACAATATCAAAACCGTCTCCTTGCACGGGCTGTTCATTTTTTCCCTTGCTGCTCAATATCACCACATCGCTGCCCTGCTTGAGGTCACTGGAAGTATGGATTAGGCGCATCTCCCTCAACCTAACCGATAAGGGGGTAAATGCTCCTTTCACGATGCTTGAAACCAGCTCCATAGCCACCATTTGTCGAAAATTGCGTGTATCTATACCACCCTGGGTGTTTGGGAAAAACGCTTCTAAAGCTGCGCTCACATCCTGCCCTGCATAAAAGTCCGTACCAACAGTTATGGTTGATTCAACTGACGCACCTGCCAGCTTCAAAAACTTCATCAAATCGCTGGCCCCATCGTCATCATGCAGGCTTATAATTGAAACTTTAAGTCCCTGCAATCTGTTGTCTATAAGCTGAGAGAACAAGTATTCGCAGGTAGAATCCAACTGGGCTTTTTGCCGTTCTACCTCTGCTAGAGCTTTTTTGAGCATTTCCGTTTCGCCCCTTAAAGCCTCAAATTCTTTTTCTATTTCCTTGATTATAAGCTCCTGTTGATTTTCCAACACATTATTGCTTTCCAGCGTTACCCCAATTAAAATTCCAAGTCCCAGGGCGAGAAATATACCTATCAGCAGTATTACATAATACTTAAGATGTAACATACGCTCTCCACCTAAAGGCCGAGTAATAGCTTTAAGCGAAGCGCTATTAACTGATACAGGTCATGAATTTGTGGCGACATGCGCGCTATGAGCAAAATTGGAAACATGGCCGCCGCAAATATAGCAGCTATATATCCAGGCTGAACCCGGTTTTTGTACAGTTCACTTACCCCTTTGGCATCAACCACCTTGTATCCCACCTTCATCCTCACCAGCAAGGTACTGGCCATACCCTTTCTGCCCTTTTCCAGAAAGTCGATCATGCTATTGTGGCTTCCCACCATGACTATGAGTTCAGCTTTATTTTCATAAGCCAGTATCATGGCCACGTCTTCGCTAGTGCCTGGAAAGGGAAATTTTACCGCTTCCAGACCTAATGCCCGAATTCTTTCCATGCCAGGGCAACGCCCATCGGGATAGGCATGCACCACTATTTCACCACAGGTTTTTAGACAGCGGTCGCTGACGCTGTCCATATCGCCTATTATTATGTCTGGCCTGTAGCCAAATTCCAGCAATGCATCCCCACCACCATCCACTCCGATCATAACTGGACGTACCTCCTCGATATATGAGCGTATAGCCTTTAAATCCTCAATATAGTTTCTACCCCTTGCCACTATCAAGACGTGCCTCTTTTCTATACGGGTCTTAATGGGCGGCAATTTTACAGGACCAATCACCATGTCCTTTTCCCTTTCAGCGTAATCCAAAGTGTTGTCTATGAACTCGCGAAGCACTTCCCATATGTTTTCACTAGCTTCACACATCTTCCTTTCTACTTCATTCTTATCAAGGAATTTTGCTCGACACAAGTATTTATGGTTTACCCACAAGCCTGCCTCATCTATTTCCAGATAATCCCCTTCCTGTATATGGTCAAAAGCCTCCTGACCGATGTTGTCGATGATGGGAATACCTGCATCAGAAAGGATTTTGGGCCCCTGGTTGGGATACTTCCCGCTTATGGACAAAGCCCCGTTTATCACCGCCTTTACCCTTTTCTCAGCGAGATGCAAGGCCGCGACCTCGTCCAAGTCTTGATGGTATATAACCGCTATGTCTCCAGGCATAAGCCGCCCAATGAGGTTTTTGGTGCGCCTGTCCTTCTTTGCCCACCCTTTTATCATAACCACAACACCCTCGACCTGTATCAATCAAAAATCGGCATCCACACATATATGGTTTGCATTTCCACATTAAATATGCATAAAAAATAAGGCAGCGGTTTGTCCGCTGCCTTTAAACCCCTATAAATAAATTCCGGAGACACCAGTGCTCTTATATCATCCAATATCAGTGAGCCGTGGACTTCATCTGAAGCCTTAAACGATCAGCTATCATGGCGATAAACTCGCCATTGGTGGGCTTACCCTTCTCATCATGGACAGTATATCCAAATATCTTGTTTATGGTCTCTATGCGTCCTCTATTCCACGCCACCTCTATAGCATGGCGTATAGCCCTTTCCACTCTGCTGGGGGTAGTGTTAAATTTCTCGGCAATCATGGGATAAAGCTCCTTGGTAATCCCTCCTAAAAGGTCCATGTTGTTTATCACCAGCAATATGGCTTCCCTCAAATAATGATACCCCTTAATATGAGCCGGCACCCCTATCTCGTGAATGATGTTGGTAACATCTGCCTCAATCGAAGACTCCCTGTCGTAAGTATGCCTGTTCAACGGGAAGATAGAAGCCTGGAATCTCTGCGCCGACTGGCTGACAGAAAACACCGGCGCCCCCACATCAGGCAACAGGCCCAGCACCACCTCTCGGATCCTCTTCACAAACACTTCCATATCAAAAGGTTTTATCATGTAGTAATCCGCTCCCAACGCGATAGCACGTTGCGTAATCTTATCATGTCCCACTGCAGATAACACGATGACCTTAGGCGGTTGTTCACAATCATGCGCACTTAACCTTTCCAGGACCCCCAATCCATCGAGATGAGGCATTATGATATCCAAAACTACCACGTCCGGCTTTATTTTGGCAACCATGTCTAGAACCTCTATGCCATCATTCGCTATTCCCACAACCTCCATATCGTCCTGTTTCTCTAAATACTTGCTGATGATATCGCAAAATTCTCTGTTATCATCAGCCAATAGGACCTTTATACTATTTTTCATTTCAAAATACCCCCCATATACAAACTCCGACGCTCTCACACTCAATTTTTATTCGACGCATGCAAAAAAATTCCTGCTCGGGCCTTCAAAAAACAATTGTCGGTTTCACACTTTTTTTGCCAATAGGTTTTTTCGTTTTCTTGCCTTATGTTACATCAATCAACAATTTTTCGACACTCTTCCAGCATCCATTCTATGAATATGCCATATCCCTTTCTAGGGTCGTTCACAAATACATGGGTAATGGCCCCTACAATCTTCCCATCCTGGATTATTGGGCTGCCACTCATCCCTTGAACTATACCTCCTGTTCGGGAAAGCAGCTTGGGGTCTGTAATCTCGATGACCATCCCCTTGGAACTGGGATGCTGCTGCACATTTACCCTGACTATTTGAACCTCAAATTCCTTCACGCCCTCCTCATCAACTGTAGTCAATATACTGGCCTTCCCTACCTTTACATCATACTGTGAACACACCGGAAGCGGTTTATCATAATAAAACTTTGGCAAGGGGTGGTACATTTTCCCGTATATCCCGTATTGGGTATTACGCACTATACTGCCTATAGCCTTTTGCCTGCTTGAAAAAACTCCTTTGAGTTCCCCGGGTTCGCCGCGCCTGCCTTGCTTCACATCTATTATAGTGGACTGCATTATTTCGCCGTTTTTCACCGACAGCAAAACGCCGGTGTCGATATCCGTAATGGCGTGACCCAAAGCGCCAAAGCATCCGGTATCAGGGTCGTAAAATGTAAGAGTACCTACCCCGGCAGTGCTGTCGCGCACCCAAATTCCCAGCCGGTATTTGGAGTCATGCATATCCTTTACCGGCACTATATGGGTTTTAAATATGGTATTACCTCTTCTCACTTCTAGTTCCAGGCCTTCTTCCTTTACCTGATTTACCAGCTTTGAAAGATGATCCGCATTTTCCACCTCAATGCCATTGACCTTTTCGATTACGTCACCCGGCCTCAGGCCGGCCTCGCTGGCCGGATAGTGGGTAAAACCCTCGGGGTCCATGACCTCAGATATGCCAACCACCAATGCCCCCTGGGTATACATGGAAACCCCGATGGAGTTGCCCCCGGGAAACACCTTTTTTACCGGCGCCACTTTTACCCTCATCTGCTTGATGGGGATGATGCCAAAAAGCTTAAATATGAGTTCTGCGTCACCTTTGCTTACCGTTTGTATGGTCAAAGGCTGCGCCATGTTGTAATTGGGCTGGTCTTTAAGGGAATTGCCGTTAAACTTCAAAACATTGACGTTATCCGCCTCAATCTTGACAGTAAGCGGCAACCCAATTTTTAGTATATGAGCGTCACCCTCAAAAATTTTAAGCTCCGAAGGTATGTTTTTTAGGTTTTGAACCCATGGAGAATAGTTTATAAACAAAAATACCAATGCCAGAAATATTCCTACCGATTTTTTTATCCTGTATCTCTCCATAGCTGTCACATTCTCCTGTCCTGTCTGTCAAATTAAAATTCATAAACTTAAGTTAACCTCAAAGAAAACAAATTATTCGAGGCCTTGCAAGGCAAAAAATGCAAAAAAATAAAGGGCAATTTAGCCCTTTCATCGTCATATCAATTTATCGCTTTTACCTTGCGTGCCGCATCAATTAACTCCTGTGCATGTTCCAGCCCTATATTGCTGACTTCAGCTCCCCCGATCAGCTTGGCGATCTCCATCTGACGGCCCTTGTCGTCCAACAGGTTCACCTGCGTTACAGTCCGTCCATCGCAAACCCTCTTTTCAATCTTATAATGCCTGTCGGCCATGACGGCGATTTGAGGTAGATGGGTGATGCATATCACCTGATGAGAACGCGACAGGGCATTCATCTTTTCAGCCACTGCACTGGCTATTCGGCCGCTTATCCCTGTATCTATCTCGTCAAAGATGAGGGTGGGTATATCATCTTTCTCTGCCAAGACGGTCTTGAAAGCCAGCATCACCCTGGACATCTCACCGCCTGAGATGATTTTGGCAAGCGGTTTGAGCGGTTCTCCCGGATTTGGCGATATCAAAAATTCAACCCTGTCAAACCCCTGTGGTGTAATATAGCTTAAACGATAGTCTTCCTGTTGCTTCCCCTCAAGGCTGTCATCATCCGGACTTAATATTTCTACTTTAAACCTAGTCTTCTCCATTCCCAGCTCTTTAAGTTGGGATACCAACTGCTGTTCCAAGCTCTCTGCCAGCTCCCTCCTTTTTTTGGAAAGCTCAGCACAAACCCCTATCAGTTGCCCGTAAATTTCCCTCTCCTTCATCCTCAACTGGTCCAACTTTTCCTGGCTACACTCAATGCTAGAAAGCTGTTCTTTAAGTTCTTCCTTAAGAGACAGTATATCCTCAATAGTAGCACCATATTTTCTCTTCAAGGAGTGTATCAGGGACAGGCGGGCTTCGATCTCATTAAGCCTTTCAGGGTCATACTCAAAGCTGTCCCTCAAATTCCTTATCCTATCTATGACATCCTCTAAATGGTAATATATGTTTTCAATGTCATGCGCTATACGCTCAAACTCGTAGTTGAGTTTGGCTATCTGACCAAATCCATCCATCACCTTTGCCAGCTGATCAACTACCGCCGCTGCTCTATCTCCACCGGCATAGAGAATCTCATAAGCTTCTTGAATGGTACCGATAACCTTTTCGGCATTTTGAAGCAATGAGCGTTCATTTAAAAGCTCGACATCCTCGCCCACCTTTAGATTTGCCGCCTCTATCTCGTTTATCTGGTAGGCCAACAGGTCCTTCATGCGTTCCCCGTCTCTTTCGAGGTTGATGAGGTCATCTATCTCCTGCTTTACAGCCTTCCACTGAGAATACAGCTTTTGTACCTCCTGCTTTAAAGGGGCTATGGCCTGCCCTCCCAGGCGATCCAGGATATCGATATGGGTTTCAGGGTTTAACAGCGACTGATGTTGATGCTGGCCATGTATATCCACCAAGTGCTGCCCTATCTCCTTCAGCACCGAAAGGGTCACCATGTGCCCGTTTATGCGGCATATATTCCTCCCGCTGCGCGAAAGTTGGCGCATAATCAACAATGTACCGTCATCTTCCATGGGTATGCCGTATTTCTGGAGAACGGACATCACCTGCTCAGGGGCCTTCAAATAAAACACGCCTTCCACCTGTGCATAATCTTTTCCCGTCTGGATGAGCTCCTTGTCGGCCCTTTCGCCCAGTATCAACCCTATGGAGTCCACTATGATGGATTTCCCGGCCCCCGTCTCCCCCGTCATGACGTTAAAGCCTTCACAAAACTCAATTGTAAGGCTATCGATCAAAGCCACGTTTTGTATGGACAAGTGGCTAAGCATGAAGGCACCCCCCCACCTATACCTGAAACAACAGGTGGTTACACCGATACAAATGGAGCAAACCTGAATTGGTCAGCTGCAATCAATCCCAAACGGTCGATAACTAATCTCCTTAGCTGGTGTAGCGGCTCAATTTTTTGAAGCGTCCCACCACATCGTTTGCCTTTTCGGCATCCCTTACCACCACCAGTATGGTGTCATCACCTGCCACGCATCCCAAAATCTCGGGCCAGTTAAGCGCATCAATAGCAGCCGCCGCAGCCTGTGCATTGCCTGAAAGAGTTTTAACCACAATTAGATTATTGGCACAGTCTATGGAGGTGACCGATTCAGCAAAAACCCGTATCAACTTTTCCCAGTTCTGTGAATCGGTCTTGCTCATGGTGGCATACTTGTAAGTGCCTGCGGGCGTTAAGACTTTTATGAGCCGCAATTCCTTTATATCCCTGGATACTGTAGCCTGAGTGACGTCAAAGCCGTGGTTTCTCAGCTCTTCTGCCAGCTCCTCTTGAGTTTCAATGTCCTTTTGCTGTATGAGTTCGAGTATCTTTGCGTGGCGCTGCAGCTTCATTCTTCTATCCCTCCTCCTGCCTCTGGCAGATCAGAAAGCCGCTCTGTCATCTTATCCCTGAGCAGGCCAAAAAAACTTGGCCGTTTTATGCGCACAAGTCTGGTCTCTACCTCAGCCTTGGTTACCACTATCCTGTCCCCTTTGTATACCGGCACCCCCTCCTGCCCATCCACTGTCAGCAGGACATCACGGCTTTTGTCAGCCACCACAATGCATATCTCGTCCTTGCTGTCGGTGACTATGGCCCTTGCATTCAAAGCATGAGGGCATATAGGAGTGAGCAGGAGGCACTCCATTGCCGGATTTATTATCGGCCCACCGGCGGATAGCGAATAAGCCGTTGAACCGGTAGGGCTGGACACCAAAACCCCATCCGCGGGATAATACCCAACAAACTCGCCATTGATGAATACCTTCAGGTGAATGATCCGAGCAAAAGAGGCTTTGGCAATGGCTATATCGTTTAAGGCCATCAACTCACACATCTCCATCCCCTGGCGTAACAGTTTAGCCTTGAGCATCATGCGCTGCTCAACGTAATAGTTTCCCGCCAATATGGAATCAAGAGCCTGGTCTATATCAGAGACCTCCACCTCCGTCAGAAACCCCAGCCGTCCCATATTTATACCCAAAACAGGCAGGCCATACTTGCAAGCCTGCCTGGCTGCTCTCAGCAGTGTACCATCTCCCCCCAGCACAAATACGAAATCACAGCTTCTATAAAACTCTTCTTTTGCTACAACCTTTCCAGCATTTATGACCTCATAAACCTCAGGTAAGACAAGGGGATACATACCCCTTTGCTGTATCTTTGATACAATGGCACTGGTCTTAACCCCGCCGGGGTCCTTTGAAAAATTGGGTATAACGCCGATATTTATCACAGGGCACCCCCTCGCTGACCATGTAAAAGCTCCCTATGCGCTTCTTCAACTACCTGCTTAAGCTTGTAGGAAGTCACATTTATGATAGGAGAGGCGACTTCCTTGCGCACGTAAGCCAAAAACTCAATGTTCCCCTCAGGGCCGGTAACGGGGGAATAAGTAATGTCATAAAGTGAAAGGCCGAGTTGTTGGCATAATCCTAAAAATCCTAAAAGCACCTCCCTGTGGACCTGTGGGTCCTTCACCACTCCATTTTTGCCCACCTTTTCTCTGCCCGCCTCAAACTGCGGCTTTATCAGGGCTATGATGTCGCTGCCGTCCATAACTATATCTTTGACTACAGGTACTACCAGCCGTAAGGATATAAACGACACATCTATAGTAGCGCCTTGTACCGGCTCATCGAACATATCGGGGGTTACATATCGAATATTGGTGCGTTCCATAACCACCACGCGCCGGTCCTGCCTCAATTGCCAGGCCAACTGTCCATATCCCACATCTATGGCATATACCTTTTTGGCGCCGTTTAGAAGGAGGCAGTGGGTAAAACCACCCGTTGAGGCTCCCACGTCCATAAACGTCTTCCCCTCAACCGACACGTTAAAAGCCCTTAGGGCTTTTTCCAGCTTAAGCCCACCCCGGCTAACATAAGGAATTGGCTCCCCTTTAACGACTATTTCCTGGTCAACCTTTACTAGACTACCAGGCTTATCCACCTTTTTGCCGTCAACGTACACCAGGCCTGCCATTATAGCAGCTCTTGCCTTTTCTCGGCTCCCCACCAGATTTTTTTTGACAAGCAATACATCCAACCGCTCTTTAGAAGTTGACATACGCCCTCTTTCTATATCCACTCAAAAATTTTTTCACTTTAAAGGCCACACTATTGGAGTCAAGCCCCAGTTCGCCAAGCAAACGCTCCACCGACCCATGTGGAACAAAGCAATCATCGATACCCAGGTTGACTACAGATACAGGAAGCTGATGAGCCATGACAAACTCGTTTACGCTGCTTCCAAATCCCCCCTGGATAATACTATCCTCCAGCGTAACCCACTTATTTATTCGATTCGAGATATCCATAAGCAGCTGCTTATCCAGCGGTTTGATAACCCTTGCATTCACCACACGAACGCTTATGCCATCCTTCTTGAGGATGGAAGCCACTTCTAAAGCCACTTTAAGCATCCTGCCAAAACTAAATATGCAACAATCGTTTCCATTTACCAATGTTTCCCATTTTAGCCCCTCAAGCGAGTTTGCAGGGAATATGCCATCTATTCCCGTATTGCCTTTTGGGTATCGTATGGCCACAGGCCCGTCCACCGTCAAAGAATAATCCAACATATGTTTGAGTTCTTCTACATTCTTGGGAGCCATCACAGTGATATTGGGTATATGCCTCAAGTAGCTTATATCAAATATCCCCTGATGGGTTTCACCGTCCTCACCCACTATGCCAGCCCTGTCAATTGCCAGCACCACGGGAAGCCCTTGCAGACATACATCGTGGAGTATCTGGTCGTAAGCCCGCTGCAAAAAAGTAGAGTAAATGGCCACATATGGTCTAAAACCGCTGGCAGCCAACCCTGCAGCCATTGTGACGGCATGTTCCTCAGCAATACCTACATCAAAAAAGCGATTGGGAAATCGCTTCTTAAACTCAACAAGCCCGGTACCTTCGGGCATAGCCGCCGTAATAGCGACAACCCTTGGGTCCCGTTCTGCCATCTCAACCAAATGCTGCCCAAAGGCCTGAGAAAAAGTGACCTCTTTCCTTGGCATTACTTCGCCGCTCTGTATATTAAAAGGAGGAACCCCATGGAACAGTTCAGGATTTCGCTCTGCAAAATCATAGCCCTTGCCTTTCTTGGTTACCACATGAATCAACACAGGCCCCTCCACCATAATAGCCCTTTTCATCACGTCAATGAGCGCCGGCAGATTGTGTCCATCTATGGGGCCCATATAGGTAAACCCCATTTGTTCAAACAACATACCAGAGATCACGAGATATTTAAAGCTGTTTTTAAATCTTTCGATCATATCGGCAAAATATTGCCCCATAAATGGGATTCTGCGTACCAGCGAATCCACTCCTTTTTTAACCCTGGTATACCTGGGATTTGACCTCAGCTTTGAAAGATAAGCGGCCAAAGCGCCCACGTTTTCAGATATGGACATCTCATTATCGTTCAATATGACAATGAGGTTTGTCCTGGAATGGCCGGCGTCGTTTAAAGCTTCAAAGGCCATTCCACCCGTCAATGCACCATCGCCAATCACCGCCACTACGCTATACTTTTCATTCCTCAAGTCCCTGGCCCTGGCCATCCCTAGTGCCACCGAAATAGACGTGCTGCTGTGGCCAGTATCAAAGATATCATGTACGCTTTCGCTGCGCTTTGGGAAACCGCTCAAACCGCCAAACTGTCGGAGCGTATCGAACTGCTCCCTCCTTCCAGTAAGTATCTTGTGTACATACGCCTGATGCCCCACATCCCAAATGACCTTATCAAAAGGACTGTTGAATACGTAGTGGAGGGCTATGGTCAGCTCCACTACGCCCAGATTTGAAGCCAAGTGCCCCCCTGTCCTGGACACCTTCTCCAGCAGGAATTGCCTTATCTCTTCAGCCAGCTGCTTTAACTCATCCATCTTCAAGCGTTTTAAATCTTTTGGCGAATCAACGCGCTTAAGAAGAGAAAACTTATCCATATCTATTTCTCTCTCGCTTTCATAAACACATTCCATTGCGAGCTTTTCTTGCTGTTGGACATTTCGTTCCTGTCGAATAACGACAGCAAATAGGCCGTATAATATACCACCTTTTGGGAATTGTTGATGGCAAAGCTTTTACCTACAGCCTTACCTGCTACTGTAATTGCAGCAATCAAACTACTTATTATTATGCTCAACAGGCTTTCTTGCAATGAGACAGAGTTCATAAAGTTCATCCATGTAATCTTCATCAACAAAACGCTGCCTGCAGCACCGCTGATGATCCCGCATATATCTCCTACCACATCATTACAAAAACTGCTAACCTGGTCAGCCCTCCTTATAAGGTATATGGCCTCCTTCGCACCGCGTACCTTTTTAGAGGCCATCGAGATAAACGGCACCTCGGACGCCGACGCCACCGCAATACCTATTATATCAAAGACCACGCCTATGGATATGATGAACAACAATATAAGCACGGCCACCAACAGATTGTTTAACCGCCTTATCGTAACCTCGGAAAAAAAGCTGAATGTACACGCAATGACAAAGGTTAAGACCAATGCCTTAAGCGGCCATCCCTTATAGCCATTGGGCTTTTTACCATTTTGGCCATTCTTATTGTTAATTTTTCCGTTCTTACCGTTCCTCCTCTTGTCCATTCCTTTTTTATTGCCGTTGCTTTTATAAGGACTACCATCATCCTTTGACAAAAGCCACACACTCTCCCGTTTATACATGTTATGCACCGTGGTGGTGATGCGCTGGGTAGACTTTGCGGCTTAAGGTCCAGTAGGATTTCCCGGCGGGGTACTTCCCGTCGCCGAAGAAGCGGTTTCCCTTTAAACCCCACCTTACCGTGTCGCCATCGGTAAAACTGGATCACCACTTAGACCACACTGTAATCCCCAGCGCACCCTATAGCAGTCTAGGGGCTTTCCCCGACAGCCACAGCCAATTTCTAGCCTCTTTTGCAGCATGGGTTTCATACAGCAATAGCCCCCGCACAATGGGCCCCTTTGTGCAGAAACCTGACCTGTAATCCACCCATGCCACTCAAGGCGGGCTACGCTGCACACAGCTCTTCGCCGCGATGCAGGTTCAAGCCCAAGTAGTAGCATGTAACGGCTGCCACCAGCTTGGGTCTCCGCGGAAGATGGGTCAACGCCCGCATGCCTTTGCGGGTCGCCCATCTTCCTTAACTCCCAGCACCAACCCACGACTGGGCGTCGCGAGCCAGCACCAGGAACTTCATCGATGTGCCCTTGACGGATTTTTAGGCCCGTCTTCAAAATTGGCCGGGCTGACTAGAATACTGCACCACCACGCATGAGTTTGTTTTCTGGAACAGTATTATACCACAATACCCGCATAAATTCAAATTCTACACCAGAAGCTTGGCTATTATAAAGCCTAAAACTGCACCCACTATGACCTCTATAGGCGTATGGCCTATAAGCTCCTTCAGCTTTTCCTGCGGAACATCCCTGCCTTCCTGCAGCCTCTCTACTATCTCGTTGAGTACCGCAGCTTGTTTGCCAGCCGCCCTCCTCACTCCAGCGGCATCATACATCACCACAAAGGCAAACACCAGAGATAAAGCAAATATATGCGAATTGTAACCATTTGTCTCTCCAATTGCGGTAGCCAGGGAAACCACCAAAGCAGTATGGGAACTGGGCATGCCTCCTGACCCTACAAACCTACGCAGGTCCAGCTTTTTATGAGTAAGTATTGTCAAGACCACTTTGGATGCCTGGGCGATGAACCACGCCAGAAAGCTTACCCATAACACCGAATTGGCTACAAGCTGTCGAAGCTGTTCCATCAGTTCCCTCCTATTTCTGGCGTTTCAGCACATAACGAGCCAATTCTTTCAGAAAACCGGCATCTTTGCCGAAGCAGTCAAGATGGCTTACCGCCTGGTCAATCAGCTCTTGTGCCATGCGCTGCGATTCCTTAAGGCCATACAGAGCTGGGAAAGTGGCTTTTTGGTGTGCTTGGTCCCGATTGGGGTTTTTCCCCATACTGGCTGCATCTCCCGTCACGTCCAATATATCGTCTACTATTTGAAATGCCAGCCCCAGCTTTTGGCCATACTTTGCTATGGCATCCTCAACGTCTTCCCCTATGGGCTCAAGTATGGCTCCGGCCCTAACAGCTGCTTCAATCAACGCCCCGGTCTTGTGGGTGTGGATATAAAAAAGCACATCGGGCTTGACTTCCTTGCCTTCCTGTTCAAGGTCAGCCACCTGTCCACCTATCATGCCGTGAATTCCAGCCGCTCTTGCTATCGCAAAAGCCGCCCTCACATGCCGTTCCAGCTTGTGAGGATACTTCATGGCGTTTTCCAGAAAAACCTCATAAGCTAGATTTAGCAGGCCGTCACCTGCCAGTATGGCCATCCCTTCGCCAAAAACTTTATGGTTGGTTGGCATGCCCCTGCGCAGGTCATCGTCGTCCATGGCAGGGAGGTCGTCATGTATCAAGGAATAGGTATGGATCATCTCCAGGCCGCAGGCCAATGCCATGGACTCCTCGATGTTTCCTCCCACCAGTTCATGGGCCGCGAGCAAAAGCACGGGACGGATGCGCTTCCCCCCTGCAAACAGGCTGTAGTTCATGGCTTTAAGCAAGGTTGGCGGACAATCTCCATGCTGCTCCATCAATCTCTTTAAAGCGTCCTCTACTAATGCCAATTTATTGTTGTACAGCTCATTGAAATTCATACCTCATCTCCCTCTGTAGGCATAAAAGGAACTTCTTCAATTTTCCCCTGATTTTGTATAAGCAGTTTTACCATTCCTTCAGCCTTTTCCAGCTTTGCGTTGCAATAGGCAGACAGGCTAACCCCTCGCTTGAACAGTTCCATAGCCTCTTCCAGCGATAAATCATTTGACTCGAGGCGTGATACTATGGCCTCCAGCTCCTTCAATGCCTCTTCAAATGTAAGTTCTGACATAGCCCTGTCACCCTTATGGCTCATTTATCCCCCACACCCCATTCTCTATTTTCTCTACCTTACAATGGGCACGCCCATCCTTAAAATGTACTGTAATATCGTCGCCCGGATTTAATGCCTCTGCTGAATGTACCACCCGATGAGAGGGCTTCAAAGTGACTACGGCATAGCCACGTCCCAGCACGGCCAAAGGGCTCAAAGCATCAAGGGCAACTGCCCAGCGTGAGAGCCTTTCCCGCTTTTTCGACAGCATATCATTAAAAGCCACACAAAGCTTTGTATAAGCTTGATCCAGCCGCTGTTTGCGCTGCTGCAATATCCTGTCGGGATACTTGAGCACATAACTGGACTGCAAATACTCCAAGCTGCTCCTCTTTCGCAGCAGCATATTGCGCATACCTTCCAACAGCCTAATATTTAACCCGACCAACGTCTCCTGGAGGTGTTGAAGCATAGGCACCGCCATCTCGGCAGCAGCCGAAGGAGTGGGTGCCCTCAGGTCGGCCACAAAATCAGCTATGGTAAAATCGGTCTCGTGCCCCACGGCCGATATCACCGGAATTCTTGAACGCCAGATGGCCCGGGCCACAACCTCTTCATTAAAAGCCCACAGCTCTTCCAGGGAACCTCCTCCTCTGCCCAAGATGATGGTATCGATGTCGTCCCTCGTATTGATGTAGTCCAGAGCAGCCTCTATCTGAGCGGGAGCTGCAGAACCCTGTACCAACACGGGAACTACCAGTATGTCCACACACGGACATCTGCGCCTTACAATCTTTATGATATCCCTAACCGCTGCTCCCGTAGGCGAAGTGATAACAGCGATTTTTTTAGGAAAAGCAGGGATGGGCTTTTTATGCTGCGCATCGAACAGCCCTTCAGCCTTAAGCCGCTGCTTTAAAGCCTCAAAAGCCAGGTAAAGCTCGCCTATCCCATCCTTTTCAATGTGCATTACGTAAATCTGATACTGCCCGTCTCTGCAGTAAAGCGATACCTGGCCCCTTACCAGCACCCTCATGCCATCGCACGGTATAAAGTCCATATCCCTTTGATTTTGTCTAAACAGCACGCAGCGTATCCTGTCCTGTTCGTCCTTGAGAGTAAAGTATATATGTCCCGAGGAGTGAACCTTAAAATTGGAAACCTCCCCGCGCACCCATACATCCTGCAGTATAGGGTCCCGCCCAAGCAAACCGCGGACATACTCATTTACTTGATGAACCGTAAAGATTATCCTGCCCATTTTTTCTCAGCTGCCAGAATGGTGTTTTCCAAAAGCATTGTCCGGGTCATTGGCCCAACTCCCCCCGGTACAGGGGTAATCCATCCCGCCACGCGGCAGGCATCCTGGAAATTCACGTCCCCTACCAGTTGATCCTCTACCCTGTTTATACCCACGTCTATGACTATGGCTCCTGGTTTTATAAAACTGCCATCAATTAGGTTAGGCTTTCCCACGGCAACCACCAGTATATCGGCTTGCCGGGTTATTTCCTTTAAATTGACGGTTTTGGAGTGGCAAATGGTTACTGTGGCGTTGTGCCTCAGCAACATCAATGCCACTGGCTTCCCAACTATATTGCTCCTGCCTATCACTACAGCGTGCTTGCCGGCTATAGGTTGACCGGTCTCCTGTATAAGCCGGATGATGCCCTTGGGGGTACAGGGCTCAAAACACTCCTCCCCTATCACGAGACGCCCCATATTAACGGGATGAAAGCCATCGACGTCTTTAGAAGGATCAATGGCATTTATGACCGCATTTGGATCCATATGCGGCGGCAACGGCAGCTGCACAAGTATGCCGTGTATCGTGGGGTCAGCATTCAGCTTGTATATGTATTCCAGCAATTCTCTCTGCGGCGTGTCCTCATCCAACTTGACCACTCGCGATTGTATCCCCACCTGATTGCAATCTCTCTCTTTGTTACGCACATACACCGCAGAAGCCGGGTCATTCCCCACCAGTATAACAGCCAATCCCGGAATTACACCCTTCTGCTTCAACCCCTCTACCCTGGCCTTTATATCCTCCTTCAAACGCTCTGATAATTTTTTCCCGTCTATTATCCTTGCTTCCAACGTAATCCTCCTCTCCGGTAAGCAATTTCCAAAAGCTTTTCATCAGAGCAGATGTTGTGCTCTGTAAAGCTTCAAGCCCAAAAGCGCCGTACCCACGGCATTATCCCTCGAAAGCAATGGGTCGGCAAAGTAAAGGCGTATGGAGTTTGCCCGCTTCTCAAACCTATCAATCAGCTTTTTACGGAGTATGGCGCTGGACGCCACACCCCCCACCAAAAGCACATCGCTTATTCCGGCGCCAATGGTATCGACGGCATTCAATATCCACCTTTCAAGGGTATTTACAAGGCAGTTATATACCGCTATGGCCAAATCTTCTCTCTTAACCCCCTGGCCTAGCAGTCTAAGGGCATGCGCCTCTGGCCCTGAAAAGCTTATCGCCAACCCTTTAACAGAAAAAGGGATGGTGATATGCCCATCCTTTCCCCTCAATGCCAGCTCTTCTAGATACATTCCTGCCGGAAACCGAAGCCCCATGGCTACCCCTACCCGGTCGACAAACTGACCAGCATGCAGGTCCTGCGTTGCACCCAGTATTTCAATTTTAAAGCCCGTCCCCGTATCGATCACTTTTAGCAGCTCTGACGTACCTCCAGAGAGGTGTATGACCAAGAAACAGGGGCTATCTGGCCCTCCCGCCGAAAAGATCCCCGCCTGTATGTGGCTCTCCTGATGGCTGACAGCATAATAAGGAATGCCAAGCATGTTTGCCCAGGCTTGTCCTGCAAGATGGGATACCATAAAAACCGGCATATACGAACCCTCTACTGGCCGCGGCCTACTGGTGGCACATATGGCTACCAGGTCATTTTTGGGGTCGATGGCCTTTGCGACCTCACTGGCCACCTGGGGCAAACGGTGAAGGTGCTGAAAAAGCGCCTTTGACTGCTGTAAGCCCCTCTGCCCCTCCTCAACCTCCAGGGGGATCTGTTTGTTAAGAAAAACATTACCATCCAAATCCACCAGAGCCACAGAGGTGGTATAGCAGCTGGTATCCACACCGAGGATATATCTCACCGTGCGCTCTCCTCCGCTCCCGATTTATCCCCTTTATCGCCCGATACGTCCTGTGCCTCAGCTGCCGCTTGCTCCCCTGATGGGTTTTGTACCTGTTGTTTGTCCTCACCCTCAAATGAGGCTTGACCCTCTACCGCTGAGCTCTGCCCTTCTTTTTCAATCTGCCTGCTGCGGATAAAGCCGCCCAGCACGCCATTGACAAACTTCCCTGACTTATCCCCGCTGAACTTTTTGGCAAGCTCTACCGCTTCATTTATCGAAACGCTCACAGGAATATCGGAACGGTACAGCATTTCACACAGCGCCAACCTCAGTATGGCAAGGTCCACTTTGGCAATCCTGCTAAATTCCCAGCCTATCGAAAAGTCCTTTATATACCCATCTATTTCCTGAGCATGGCTTTCAAACAAATTCAGCATATCAAGTATATACTCTCTATCCTTCTCATTTATAGAATAATGTGGGTCCATTATAAGCAGGTAATCCAGGTCCGTTTCTCCTGAAAAGTCTTTTTGGTATAAAAGCTTCATGGCCACTTCCCTTGCATCTTTTCTAGCCATGTTTTTCCTCCCAATCGCTGCTATATTTTAAACTCGATGTCCTACATTAAATCATTGGAAAACATCTTTTTCAAAAACATGCGCAGCTTACTGCCCCCATCGTATACGCTCCCTATTAAGTATCCGATACCTATACATATGGCCAGAAAGAGAGAGCGCCAGAAACCCACCACCAACACCAGCACACCAAACAACAACCCCACCGCTACACCTATTATTTTCCCTTTATTGGATTTGAAAAAAACGCTCATTTCTTCTCGTTGCATTTTGGAAGCTCCTCCCTTATTCTACCCTTGAACGCTGAAGGGCAGCAAGGTTGTCTATATAAACATATACCTCTTTCACTACAATTCCTGCAGTAGCCTCAACATACTCCTTGACCTTTTTCTGTACGGCCTGGCTTATCTCGGGGATGTTGACATCGGGCATGAGCTGCATGTTAAGGCGCACCCTTACTCCATCGGGTTCGGCAACCACCAAGCTCTTTACATCCTTTACCTCACTAAACCCCCTTACGGCTTTTTGTACCAACATATCCAGCGTATTTATCGATACTCTTATCATGCCCAGCTCCGTGTTCTTAATGAGCGTGCCGGCAAGAACGATGCGCTTTTGCCTCAAAAACAAAAGCTTGAGGCTTGCCGCCAAAAAGGCAAGAGATATGAGGAAAAGGACTAGGGCAAAGTCCCAATCATATTGAATATCGTTTATGTATTCAACTACCCCTTTAAACGGTACTATTCCCACTGCTATGGCCATCATGATCAACGAAGCCACTGCTATTGCCAAAGTATAAACCACCAACAAGGCCCTTTCGCCCCAACTTATCTTCATGTTTTTTCCTCCTCAATCTGTTTTCTTTTATTCCCCTTTGATAAAGTACCTTCTCCACAGAAACAAACTCATTTGTACTTGGCAAAATTAACCCTCTGACAGGCTCAGAGGGTCAAAAGATGTGTATTCTATTGTTTCTTGGAAACCACATCCTCTTCCTTGATTTCCCTATCAAAATTGACGCCCTGAACATGCACATTAACCTCCACCACCGACAACCCTGTCATGGTCTCCACCGCTTTTTTTACATTTTCCTGAATATTCCACGCCACCTCAGGTATCCTTACCCCATAGTCTACGATGATGTACAGGTCAATGGCTGCTTCCTTCTCTCCTACCTCCACTTTTACCCCTTTAGTGAGGTTCTTGCGCCCCAGCTTTTCGGCTATACCTCCTGCCACGCCGCCGCTCATGGCGGCAACCCCTTTCACTTCAGTAGCAGCAAGTCCCGCGATGATGGCCACCACTTCATCTGCAAAGGTTACCTTTCCATATTCTTCTGTTTTATTCTGCATGACCTCGGACATTTATCCCACCTCCAAACATTGTGTACAATGTCTATTATAGCAGAAGAGGCAGTGTTTTACAAACTTCTTCCTCATATTTTAGGTATAATTTTTACATTTTCGGGTTTATGGCCTGATTCGCGGCGCACTATATCCAGGATCTGCGCCACTTCCTCCTGCTTCAACTCAGGCTTATCCACAATGACGTTCACTGAATCCTTGTGGAGAATTACCACCACATCCCTAAACCCTTTGGCCTTGATCAAGGCTTCTATGGCCATTTCTTTCTCCATGTTTCTTGTGATCTCAAGCAATTGCGCCTGAGCTTCCTTTTTCATATCGGGGTCCGATGCAGGATTATCCAGTATCTCGCGTATATACTCTATCTCCTCCTTGCGGGTATTTTCCCTTTCTGCTCTATAACTGGCAAAGAAATTGGCTGAACTGATGGCCGCCACCTCAGTGGCATCCTCTTCCCCGGATGAATCCTCTTGCCCTTTGACCGCTATCCCGTCCTCTTTCTCCTGTTGGCTTGAAGCTTCCTGTACATCCTGCCCATTGAGCACGCTTTGATTGTAGACAAGGTTTAAATAGCCTGTTATGATCAACAACGCTACCAGGATCCCCATCACCACGCTCTTTTTTCTTAAAACCAGCATTTTCATCACTCCTTCATTTTATTTGTTTCCATTTCAAATACTTCAACCTGCTGGGGGCTAATCCCCAGGGCTGTCTGTACAGCTCTTATTAAGTCAAGCTTCACCCTTACATCCCTTGCACCCTCGGCTATGACTATTACCCCTTTGATCTCGGGTTCCATCTCTTTGATGACCAGCGGTTTGGCATTCCCGGCCTCACCGATCGTAACGGTCTGGCTATTCACATCCCGCTGGGACACCTTTCTCGTTCCCCCGCTGCTGTCCTGCTCCTCGGTCACCGTCTCCGACTGGGTGGTATTCATGGCGGTAACGATCTCCCGACTTGATTTATACGTAATCATCACCTCCACCCTTCCCACTCCTTTTATAGCTGAAAGCTTTTTCTGCAGCTTAAGCTCCTGCTGATCCTCGTATGTATCCTGCCCCACCCACTGTACTCCTTTGCTGGTTCCCTTGTCAGTATCCGGCACAGGAGGAGATGCCTTATCCATGCTTGATGCGTATACGCTCACCACAACCGCCACAAACAGCAAAACAATTATTATCTCTGCGTTTTTTAAATTTTTGAACCTTTCTAGCACGTTTTTCAGAAAAACTGGTTGTTTCATGGTTCCTCTCCTCCCTGAGCCTTTTGTTCATTGCCGCCTGGAATGCTAAAGCGCACCTCTATCCTGTTCTGGTCAATGCCATATACGCTGGATAAAAACGCCTTTATCTCTTGCTCATCTTTTGAAGGCTTACTGGTTTTATCAGAAGATGAAGCCCTCGCGTCTACCTTGATGCGTACAGGCTGAATACGGCTGCTTGCAGGAGTACCTATATCTACATACACCTTTAGAATATTGGGCAATTGGGTTCCATCGCGAACTATTTCACCCATTTCAACATCGACTCTCACGTCTTCATAGCCCTTAAACTGTTTGATCTGCTGTTCCATGTGCGACTTTATGTTTTCCGCAAAATACTTTCTTATCTCACTATCCTGCTTGCCTTTCAGCCATTGTACCTGATAGCTCATATTGGCAAAATCCACGGTTGCAAAGGCCTGTGTGGTATACCTCTCTAAATTAGGTAACTGCCCGAACAGCTGGAAAATGGGCTTTAACATGGCGCTCAATAACACTATGCTAATCAAAAATCTGACATACCTCTTCATGTTTCCACTTGGAAGCATTAAATCTATCAGCACGCCCATTATGCTAATCACAGCTAAATTGACCAGCCACCTGCCAATTGAAGGGTTCACACCGCGCCTCACCTCCTTGATAATCATGCCTCCCTACTTTAGGCGTGGTATCAAATTGCTATTATAAAAGCGAGCCCTATATAATACGGTTACCTCATCATGGTAGCAGCATTTCCAATCCCTATGACCAAGGTTATTACCAGAAAAAAGACGATGGCCATGCCGGTTACCGTCACTGCAATTATAACCATGATGTTACCAATATCGTTGAGACAATCCGCAATGCGCTTGTCCGTGACCGGCTCCAGAATCGCGCTGGCAAACTTATATATAGCCATAATGCACAGTATCTTAAGCACCGGATACAGGCATATGAAGGCCACCACCAGCAAACCCAAAATCCCCACAGCGTTTTTTATAAGCAGCGAACACCCGACCACCATATCCACAGCCTGGGCAAACATCTTGCCTACCACTGGTACAAAGGCGTCTACAGCAAATTTGGCCGTCCTTATGGATACTCCATCGATGGAGGCTGCCATTGCTCCTTGAACGGTGAGAACGGCTACAAATACGGTGAATAATATTCCCAATGTCCATTCGCATACATTTTTAAGCAGCGAGCTCAAGCGATTGAGCTGGACCTTATCGCTTATGTGGTTTATCATGATTACAACCGATGAAGCCAGTATCAAAGGAAACACCACATGCTCAAGAGCTGTACCCATGAACCCTGCCAATAAACCGATGGTGGGATTTAGAATGGTAGAAGAAGTTATACCCCCTACCGAGACCAGCAGTATCAACAGGACGGGGAAAAAGCTCTGAGTGAAGGATGTCATGGCGTCCACTGCTTTTCTGCCGGCTTCTAAAGCCAACATGACGCTGTGTATAACTATTAACGTCACCACCATATAACACGCAAAATAGGCTACTTCGGCTGCCGAAACGCTCTCAAACGAGTCCTGCATGTTTCTCAATACCCCGCATATTATGGCCAAAGCCATTATTCTGGCCATTAAACCCAAGTTTGCCACCATTTCTCTTGAAAAGATGCTTATTATATGAACCCATAAGTCCTTGAAATCCAAGGTTAACTTACCTGTCAATATTTTCTTTATGACATCCCGTGCATTCCCCTCTTGAAAGGCCGGGTTCCCCTGCTGCCTAATGCCTTCTATGAACTCATCCCAGCTCTCCACATTTATTCCTTCCAGTTGCTGATCTATAGCAAGCCTCATCTGTTCCCTTATATTTTCTTCGGTATAATCGGGTTGAGCAAATGCCGTCACTGGCAAGAACAATGAAAATAGCAAAATAACGCTTAAGGCTTTCATTTCTTAAATCTCCTCAAATAAGAACTTGCAGTATAACTTCGATCAACCCTACCAGGATAGGAATGGTCAGACTGAGTATCACGATCTTGCCACCCAGCTCTATTTTGGAGGCTATGGAATTCTCTCCTGCATCCTTGCACACCTGAGCACCAAATTCGGTGATATAAGCAATGCCCACGGCCTTCAGCACTACAGACAGATGTATCCAATCAAGATCGGCTCGCCGGGCCATGTCATTCAGCACCTCGATGATGGAGGCAATCCTCCCCATCACCATGAGCAGTATAATGACCCCTGCGGCGATTGCTACAAACAAACCGGCTTCGGGCCTGTGTTGCTTTAAGACCAAGGCCAAAATAGCTGCGATTACCCCTAACCCCACAAGCTGCAAAACATCTGCGTCCATATCCTGCACTCCTCAGTAAAGCTGGAATATGCTCTTGACGTTGTTGAACAGCCTGTTGATCATGTCTATCACCATTAAGAGAACCACCACTATGCCTGCCAATGTAACCATCATGGATATCTCTTCCCGGCCTGCCCTGTTAAGCACATGGTTGAGCACCGAGATCAAAATGCCTATAGCCGCTATTTTGAAAATTATATCCACGCTCATCGCAGCACACGCCCCTTCCGTTATAGCAGTATAATTGCCAGAGCCAATCCACCCAGCACTCCCAAATTCCTGTACATAGTCTGGTATTTAGAGCAGGCCTCTTCCGCCTTTTGTTCTTGGTTCTTAAGCTGGCCTTGGATTATTTGAAAATATCTTTGCTGGCTTTCCCTATCGCTTATCCCCACTACCTTACCAAATGTCAAAAGAATTTGCGTATCCTCAGCCGTGATATGTAGGTGTTTTTTCCAGCCTTTCAAAGCCTTTTCCCACGCCTCGGCGGCCGTGTCGCCACTCCTGCTCTGTAACCTATGCCCGAACTCTTGTAAAAATTCCTTTACCCCTCCACTTGTAAGATGAACTACTTTTTCGATTGCTTCGGGCAAAAAAGTAGCATAGCTTATGACCTCGCTCTCTAGATGAGCAAAGGCCATCCTAAGCATTCTGAGCTCCTTTACCCTCAACGCATATGCATTTGCGGCCTGCAACCCCAAAAGCGAACAGCACGCCACTATGGCCACACTGGATAATATCTTGACAAATGCCATAGACCAGTTACCTCCCACCCTTACCGGATTGGCCTTTCCAGCAAGTTATCTAAAGTATAGCCATCATATATCTTTTCGACCGTACCCACTCCCAGAGAATTCCCCAACACAACGATCCTCTGGAATATCTTTTTGTCCAAAATTTTAGAGAGGATGGGTCGGCATCGTGCATCCCCTATATCTCTGCTGTGAGCGGTCGTGATTATCTTCACGCCAGCATTGAGCGCCTCCTCGATCGCCTCCACATCCTCAGCTTTGCCAATCTCATCGGTTATGACCACAGCAGGAGACATGGAGCGGATGAGCATCATGATCCCCTCGGCTTTGGGGCATGCATCCAGGATATCGGTCTGCATACCTACATCATTCTGAGGTACGCCCTGGAAGCATCCGGCTATTTCAGAGCGCTCGTCCACAATCCCCACTTTTGTACCTCTAAAACCAGGGAAACCATTGCTGAGCTGCCTGGCGATATCCCGGATTAAAGTGGTTTTCCCCATTTGAGGCGGAGACAACACTATGGTATGGTAAACCTCTGCTCCCGAAACCAGGTAGGGCATGACCTTATCAGCAACCCCAACAATTTCTCTGGATATGCGAAAGTTGAAACAATTGATATATTTTAGCGTCTTAACCTTTCCTCCTTCCAGTACGGCTTTGCCTGCCAGGCCCACACGATATCCACCCCTTAAAGTTATGTATCCATTGCGCAATTCGTCCTCTACTGCATATATAGAATAGTTGGATATGCGCTCAAGTATGTTCTGAACATCCTTACGGGTAGGACAATAGGCCCTTTCAGGCGAAGGCAACAGCTTACCATCGGCATCTAAATAATAGCTTTTGCCGCGGCCATGTATGACAACAGGACGCTCCTGGCGTATCCGAATCTCCTCCAATCCATCAGCTACATCTTGAGGGATACCGTCAATCATCCTTTGAAGGTTCTCTGGCAAAACGTCCAGTATTACCCTTTTCCACAAAGCTCCAGAACACCCCGATGAGCACTGCATAAACAACTCGTCCTCCCTTTTCAATAAATATCTATGTCAGGCGGGCAAAGAATATCACCAAAAATAAAAAAAGCCGGTGCCAAATACACCGGCTTGCGCCTGGCAGTTCATTCTCCGCCTTCTTCTTCGGAGTCCTCCTCCCCTTCCTCATATATCGGCTGCTTACAGTTGGGACAGATGATGTCATCCTCTTCCTCAAACATCTGCTCGTCGAAATACACGGTTTCGTGACAGTGAGGACAGGTCACTTCTACATAGTTGGTCTCATCATCATCCTCATCTTCTCCGTATATCTCGTTTTGCAGCTCTGACAAATCTTCATCGAGCGCATCGAGGTAATCGTCCTGCTCTGCCTGAGAATTCTCTAGCACCTCTAAGGCATCTACCACATCATCAAGCAATTCAATGATGTTTGTAAGTATCTTGGCTTCTTTTGTGTCTTCCTTTTGCAGCCCTAACCCTTCTGCCAACCCTTTGATGTATGACATCTTTTCTCTTAGATTATTGTTCATTCGATTTCCTCCTTTTTAATTGGATATGACTATCCCGGCCTCAAACGCATGATTTCATTTTATACTATACCCCTCAAACCCTCTCTATATACTCGTCGTTTCTGGTATCGATTCGGATCACGTCTCCCACGTTGACAAACAGCGGAACTTGAATGACGGCCCCTGTTTCCAAAGTTGCCGGTTTGCTGCCGCCAGTCACCGTATCTCCCCTGACGCCCGGCTCGGTATCGATGACCTTAAGCTCCACAAAGTTTGGCGGCTCCACTGTAAAAGGCACTCCTTTGTAGAACTTGATGGTCACATTCATGTTTTCCTTTATATACTTCATGGCATCTTCTACCTGGTCCTTGTTCAAAGGAATCTGCTCATATGTTTCAGTGTCCATAAAATAATATAGGTTGCCATCGTTGTACAAATACTGCATCTCTTTGGTCTCTATGTGAGCCCTGGGCACTCTTTCAGTAGGGTTGAAAGTGCGCTCAAGCACGTTGCCCGTCACTATGTTTTTAATCTTTGTGCGCACAAACGCCGCACCCTTACCCGGCTTTACATGCTGGAAATCCACAATGGTATAAACCTGACCATCAAGCTCGATGGTCACGCCTTTTCTAAAATCGCCTGCTGCAATCATTTCCATAATCACCACATCCCTTCCTTAAAGAATATTTTTTCGAGCGATAAAATCATCACCCGGTATGAGCTCCACTCCATTTAATGACTCCTTCAACAATCTGTATTCTTCTTTATTAATATGCTTTTCTTCGAACCATATACTATGAACTCCCAATTTGCTGCACAATTCTGAAAGAAACCCGACAGCTTCATTCCACGACGCATTGATGACTTTAAACCCTGAACATTTTTCGGTACACTGTTGGACACCATCAGAATCGGTGACGATGAGATAACGCACCAACGGATGGACGAAAAGCACCGCACCCTTTCCCCTAAAGCCGGAATAGTACTCCACATCCTCAGGGTTGGTGATCAGGGCTGCATTGATACCTCCGTCATGGTTCTCCATTCGGTCCAGCAACCTGCCCACCGGCGTCTTCATCATATGCGAGCGCAAAAAACTCTTTCAGAGGGAGAGAAACGCGCTCTTCCCCCCTTTCTAGCTTTTTTTCTCAAAATACCTCGCGAAATAATCCAGAGCCAACAGATAGCCTTCAATGCCCAAACCGCTGATCTGCCCTATACATACCGGCGCTATAACCGAGTGCCGGCGAAACTCTTCCCTGGCATATATGTTGGAGATATGTACCTCTATGACGGGCAGCTTTACGGCAGCCACAGCATCGCGTATGGCATAGCTGTAATGGGTATACGCACCCGCGTTGAGGATGACACCATCATATCTGCCCATGGCATTATGGAGGGCATCTATGATGTCCCCTTCGCTGTTGGATTGCAGGTGGTCCACCAAAATCCCCATTTCACTGCCGTGGTCCTTTAGCATGTCAACCAGGCGGCCTAGGCCAGTATTGCCATATACCGAGGGCTCCCGTTGGCCTAAAAGGTTCAAATTTGGGCCGTTTATCACCAAAACCTTCATATTCTTGTGCGCACACCTGCCCACACCAAAAATTCCACTTCAATATATTATCACAAAATACCAGCATTGAATAGATGGATTTTTTGAAGTGTAATCTCTTTAAGCCGCACAGCATCTTCCGCCATTGTGCCCCTGGACTCACATATTATTATAGGTTTTAAATCAAGCGACGCCAACACCTCGGCCAGCGGCTCAAATTCAGGACCATACTGGGTATCCTTCAAAGTCCAGTGCCTTTTCTCTCCGCCAGCCGAATACTCTATTCTGCTGAAATGGCAGTGGAAGTACCTGGCCCTGTCCTCGCCCAAAACCTCTTTTACCCTGTTTATGATGCACAGGTAGTCTTCTTGCGACTTAATGCTTCCCCCTCCCATGGCATTTATGTGGCCAAAATCCAGAGTGGGTATAAGGGACTCATGGAGCAGACACATCTCAAGCACCTCATCGACAGTCCCCAGCTGGTTTACCTTACCCATGGTCTCGGGACAAAGGTGTATCCCTTCCTCTATAAAGTCTCTGGCCTCTTCAAGGATCTCCTTCAAAAAATCAAGGGCTATCTCTAAAGCTGTACGCCTGTCCATTTGGGAACACGAACCGGGGTGGAACACCACCCGCTTTGCGCCCATCCACCTGGCTACTTTAAGGGAATCCATTATGTGCCGCTTAGTTTTAGCTCTTTTATCCTCATCTTTGGTCACCAAATTTATGTAATAAGGCGCATGTACGCTTAGGACTATATCCCACTTGCGCGCCTCTTCTCCGATAGCCCTGGCAGTATCTTCACCGATGTTCACGCCATGGGTACAGGTGTATTCATAGGCGGTAAGCCCCATGCCATGAAGCCACCTGGGCATGTCCACGCTGGATTTGTAACCCTGCTGGTAAAACGAATCGGAATTCCCAGCCGGGCCAAACCTTATAACGTCATTTTTTATCGCCATCTCCTCCCTCCACCTCTAGCATAGCGATAATCTCATCTGCCACCTCTTTTGGCGATTTGCCGTCCACACGCACCACAAAATGTGCTTTGTAATATACAGGGCGTCTCATCTCAAGCAAAGCCCTCATCTTCTCCCTTGGATTCTCAGAGTAAAGCATGGGTCGGTCCTTGCAAGATTTAAGCCTTTCCCACAGGGTCTCCTCGCTTGCATCCAGGGCAACTACGCACCCATTTTCCATCAAAAATGAAAAATTGGCGGGATCCATCACAGCCCCACCACCGGTTGCAAGGACAATGCCGGAATGGATAAAAATCCGTCGGATAGCCTGCCTTTCCAGCTGACGGAAATATCCTTCTCCATATCTTGAGAAGATCTCAGGTATCGAAAGCCCCGTCTCCTCCTCAATAACCTGGTCAGCGTCAACAAAACGATACCCCAGGCGCTGCGCCAGCAGCTTGCCCACCGTGGTCTTGCCTACCCCCATAAATCCGATCAATATGATGTTATTGTATTTATTCCTCATCTTTTGCCCCTTGCAACTGCATCCCATCATGGCGAGGATTTTTCTTTACCACCTCAATGGCCTTAAGGATAGCAATGATGACGTCGGTCTCAAACTGCCGCTGCAGCTCAAGCAGCTTGGAATACACTTCCCCTTCATGAGTAACCACATACTTGCAGGGAAGCTGATTCAGCGCATAAGCGGCAATATCCATACGGCAACGCTGGCACCTGCAACAGTCCGTGCTAGCAAGTATATCATCCAAACGATGAAACACCACGTCTTCCATGTAATTTTTAGGCCTCATGTTCTCTTTCAAATTCATCGCCATAGCCTCAATCTCCTTCAAAACAGTTTGGCTGGAACAATTATACTACAAATTTGTTTTAATTGACCATATGTAATATAAATAAAAGCCCTTATTAGATTTACCTCCCCAGAAAAGCCTCATCATTGACCGGGAAATTGAAAGGGATTGCCTCTGCCGTACTTACCCTCATCAACAAATGGATATTTCAACTTTTCACGAGCAGGCTCAGGTTTAAAATAGAATCTAAGGGACATGTTTACGCTAACAGCGCTTCCTCCCTCAAGCACTTGTACATTCAAAGCCTGAATATGGTTTTTATAAGGAGACTTTTCAAGCTGCACCAGTATATCTTTAAAGTCATCATAGCTGGCAGTAAATGTTACGTTTACGGGCATCACACAAAAATCGGTATGCTGCTCCATATCTCCAAACTCTATTTGCTCCCTTTTTGAACGGGTTGAAAAAATTCCATATAAATGTACTACCAGACCTGGGTGGTCATCAAGCCATTGTAAGCTTTCCAGCGTTTCTGATACTTTTGTTGAAAGCTCTTGGTACTCGTGCTGTAGATTTGTTAGCTGCTCCTTCTTTGATTTGATGAGCATAGGAAGGTCCTCAGCCTCCTTCACCTGCACCGACATTGCCTCTATGTCCTTCACCACTGGTTGGTAAAAATATACATAATAAACTGATATAATCAATATTGCCACAAAAATTATGATGAATATCTTTTCGCGATTGGTAAGCTGTGTCAATCAAACCACCCTTCTGCCACTTCTTTCTATTTAATCTAACGAATTGAGCTTACAGGTTATTAGAAACACCTGCCCGCCTTGATCGCCATAAATTCTCTTCAGGCTTATATTTGAAAACAGACCCGTTCCTCCAAGTAAAACCATAAATCGCGCAATTTCAATATCGTCCGATGCGATGCCTTCCAGCACCACAGCGTCTCCGTTGTATGAAAGGCTGCGCAAGGCTATCCCTTGAGGTATTACCTGTTCAATCAGCGCAAATGTCCGGCTCCACCTCTGTCCGGATATCAAGGGGGTAATACCACTGGCCTTTTGCTTCAGCTCTTCCACTCGCTTTGAAAGTTCCTCGTATTTCTTTTCCAGTGACTCATATTCGCCGTTTACCTGCGAAAAATTGGACACCATGAGCGCCAATTCACGTTTTTCCTTTAAGGGTACAAAAATACCAATATATGAAAATAGAACGACAGCCAAAGCTACTGCCAACAGAGATGATGCTACTTTTGCGGTTTTTTGGGGACGATAAAAATCCTTAAGCAAATTTATATCGTTCATGATAACATCAGTCCTCTCTTATAGCAGCACCTAGACACTTAAAATAAATTCCCACCGGGAAAGCTTGGTCATCATCATGTTCTATCCTTAGTATCGAAGGCGTCACCTTCTTCACTTCCGTACCCGTCTGCAACTCCAAGTACTGACACAAATCCGTGGCAAGGCTGCCACCTCCGACTACCCACACCTTCTCTATGCGCCAGGTGTAGCTTCGACTGTAATAATAATCCATCACCTGGGTCAAGATGGCGGCCACAGCATCAAAATTATCGTCTTCCCAGCTTTTGTCTACCGTCCTTATGACAAAAGGCGTACCGTTCTCAAACACGCATATGGTCAATGTGCTGTATCCGTAATCCATGATGCACACTCCGCGACTTTTCGATATATCCTCTATCTCACTTAAAAGCTTTGCCGCCTTCAAATAGGCATTTACGTTGATATCGACATATTCTGGCCTTAATCCGGCTTTCTTGATAATCCGCAGGTGCTTTGCTATGAGCTCAAGTGGAGCCGCTACACCCAGCACGCGCAGCACCGTCCTGCCCTCGTCCTCTTCCCTTCCTAATATCCTGTAAGTTATGGAGTATTTATCGGGGTCTATCGAAAAATACTCTGCCATCTCGAACTTTACGTTCTCCCTTATCTCTTCATCCTTCATCTCAGGAAGCCGTATATCCCTGAAAATGATGGATAGGTCAGAAAGGCACACAGCTACCCTTTTGGTAGTAAAACCGTTATGCCTATAGCATTCCCTTATTGCCCTGGCCACTTCTCCTTCATCTACCGTGACCATCTCTTGCCCTATTTTGGGAGTCTCAATCAAACCCCATCTGGATATTTTGATCCCATCTTCATATGATAGCTGCAACATTTTTATAAAACCTGAACCGATATCTATACCCATGAGGCTGTTAGCAATTTTTTTCATGATATATTCTCCTTTTTTTTAATCGAAATTTCATAATTCGTTGTACGAGATGATATCAAATCCGTATCCTATTGACCCAGTGCCAACACCACCTATGGTGATGGGGTTTGCTTCATCGTATACCTTGTTAAAAACGATATTACCATTTCCCGTAATTTCAATCTCCTTAACTACAACACTTCCTCTTATGTCGACCTGCCCAGACACGTTAAAAGTCAATTTTGGAGCATACAAGCCCCCGTAAAAATCAAACTTGCTTTTAGCACCGCCAATAGTCTCTCCATCATAGAATACAATCAACTCATTAGGGTCACCGCCTTTGTTAAGGCCTCCATCCATTACAAAAGTGTTCTTGATGTATAAAATCAATCTTCCTTCACCCTGCAGTTTTATGTTTGCTCCATTTTCTATTTCAAGTGTATCAGTATAAACAATTGTATCTCCGTCAAGTTGAATGGTCAATGTTTTACCCTTATCTACTATTATTCTTGAGTATCTTATATTGCCAGGAACAGCGATAGTTAGGTTTTGATTTACAATCAGTGATTCATCTGGTTTTTCAAAAGAAGGAAATATAATGTTCGGCAAAACCAGGCCGCAATTCGTTTCAACATTACCACTATGATTTGAAACTCTTACATCTCCACTGGTACCATTCGTCCCTATATTGCCCTCTATACGAGATGCGTTTGATTTTTGGTTAATTTTACCATCAACAAATATCACATAACTAAAAAGTTCAGCAAGCGACGCTGTATCCCCCATCGTTGATGTATATCTTATACTTACCTTGCTCTCCACCGTACGCTTTATGTTACCCACGCTTCCCACCGACACTATTTTGTACTCCTGAAAGTCATTGCCAAGAGTCACTCTGCTAGTAGTTATCACAGCCTTGACAGGCTTATTATTAATCATATCTAAATTTAACGTGATGTTTTTTTGGATTCGCCCCCAGAAGTCATTGAAAAAAGCAGATGCATTTGTATAGCTTCCTGCCTGGCAAAGCCTGTCCATTTCGGCCTTCATGGCCTCCATCTGGTGACGAAGTCCAGCCTCGGCAGCATAAAAAGCCGCTTGATAGTCGTGCTCCGCCTGGTCCATTATATAATTGGAAGTTGTTACCGCTAAAAGCCCCGTCCCCAGCGTAAACACAATCATCAATATCAATACCGACAGCAAAAGGGCAGACCCCTTACTGTGAACATTGATAAGGTTACGAAGATATGATGAGACATTTTTTAGACTCAAGGTCAATCTCATACACCCCATTTCTAGCGCCTTAAGAGCACCTCAAACTCCACCTTGAAGTAATCATCCTCTCCCTCCTGCCCTCCAGCCAGCTCTACCTTAATTTGTTTTCCGTCTATAACGAAATCAAAATACGTTATGCCCTCTGCCAGCGGATTGGGAGTTGAAGTGGGATTAGCGCAGTCCAAATTGACCCGCAAAGTGCTCTCCTTTAAGTTAAAACATTCATTCCCTATCTTAAGCGTCTTAAGTCCGTTTACATACCTTTCCTCCACATCACCGGCACCAGCCGTAAGGAGCCTCTTCTGTATGTAAGAGGCGGCTGACCGCACGTTTTGCTGTACCTCCATCCTCCTGGTGGCCATGATATATGCCCTGAATCCCATAACATATATGGCATAGCCCACCCCCACCACTACCGCCAATAAAGCCACAGCTATCATGACCTCGACCAGGGTATATCCTCTTTTACCGATCTTACTCATAAATCCTTCCCTCTCAATTGTACAGCCACTTAACTCGCAGTTTAATTCTTGAGCTGGAGTATACCACTAAATGTGGCAGAAGGCTGCAGCTCGTCTTCTCTCTCGTAAACTCTAACCTGCACCTTTACGATGGAATAGTCCCGGTATGTATACCCACTGAAACGCTTTATCTCCACATTTGATCCGTTTACTAATATACGTGCAGCATTGTTGCCGGCGTCATACACCCATGCCCTGACAATACGGCCTGCTGCCGAGACGTTTATGGTGATATTTGCCGGGGATGAGTACTTCACACCGTTTATCAACACCATCACTTCTTTTTGATCCTGAGGCAGACTCCCTTCCAGCGCTTGATAACCAGGTGAGCTTATGGAATATCCGCTGCTATATATGGATATGCTCATACTGCGGCTTCCTGTAACGGCTGGTATTTGCAACGCACCACTGTTGTCCGGCGGTACAGCGTATATATTAGCAAATGCACCTTCCAGTATTATATAAAAGGTATGGCAGTCATCCTTGAAATATGGCTTTACTATCGTCTCCACGTATTTACCCATAAACTGCCGCCTTTCACCCCTACCTTCCTCAAAGGCCGTTGCAGCATCCATGCCCTGCAGTTCCTCCATCTTGCTCTGGGCCACAAAGGTTGAGGACAACACATTCTCTGCTTTTCTCGTATGCACCAATGAAAAGCCAAAGGCGGTGAGCAGAATCCCTGCCACCATGGCCACCAGGGCAGCGGCTATAAGGACCTCTATAAACGTCATGCCTTTATTTGAATTCAATTGATACTCACCCTTCCCGTACCCACCATAATAGTTATCTGCCTGGTTAGACCACCCTTTTTAAGAGTAATAGTACCAGTGGTGGATGGAGTGCCTGCAGGAGTGTATCTTAATACTCTCAAGTCACTGTACGAGCCTGTATAAGGGCTTTCAAGGCCGATTATTGAAATTGATATACCATCATTTAAATATTCCATCTTGTACGTCCCAGCTAAATTGGATCTTATCCGATAGTAATTCTCCTTTACGTTTATTTCAAAGAAATACGTCTCTCCTCTACATATGGCAAGCTGCTGAGTTAAACGTATATCCTGTGCTATCATATTAACGGCAGATTCCAATATGCTCTTGTCTGTAGGGGTTGCTGTACTGACAGAGATAAGAGAAATTAGTACACCCATTATGGCAATGACTACCAGAAGCTCTATAAGGGTGATGCCCCGGCTATTACTCATACCCTCATCCCCAGAACGTGTTTACATACCAGTACAACATACTTTCTCCCCAAATCATGGATATAACAGTTGAAAGAGCTATGAAGGGACCATAGGGGATGTAGTCCTCCCTGCTCTTTACTTTGAGCCCCAACAGCATGAGGGATACCATGCCGCCTATGTATACCGACAGAACAAGCGCCACGGCCGTTAAGCGCCAGCCCAAGCACCAGCCAATGGCCACCATCAGCTTTATATCTCCCCCGCCCATTCCTTCTCTGCGTAGGGCCAAAACTGAAATAACGGCAATAAGAGCAAGTGGCGCTCCTCCGACCAACATACCATACAGGCCGTCAACAAACCCTATCCCAATACCTGCCGCTTTGGCCGCAAGCCCAGCAGCCATAAGCGCCAGCACCAGGCCATTGGGAATTTCTTGATAGGAAAGGTCAATGAATGACACCACGATGAGGATGCAGACCATAAGGGCATAATACGCCCAGGTGAACGTTATACCGTAATACCTGTACAACAGCCAAATAAGGCAAGCGGAAAGCATCTCGACAACCGGGTATCGCCATGATATTGGCTGACCGCAGTACCTGCACCTGCCTTTAAGAAGGAAAAAGCTAATGAGAGGTATAAGGTCAACACCCTTAAGCCGGGCTCCACAGTAAGGGCACCGGGAGCCCGGAAAGGCCACCGACTCACCCCTAGGTATCCTGTATATGCACACATTGAGGAAACTGCCTATTACAAGGCCAAACATTATAACCACAAAATCCATGTTAACCTCTCAGTAAACTACCATCCACCTATAGAGTAGAGACTTAGCGAGAAGTTTGGTAGCACTTTATACTACCCTTATTCCCACAGAATAGAGTCTTCTTGCTGTAACTTGATAATTAAGAACATGGGTAACTGCTTTGGTGGGATACCGTTATCAATAGCTTTAAATTGATGGCAAACTAACTTCTATCATCCAAATATACATACTTTTGCAAGATAAGCTTTTGAAACAAACCCAAACTCAACAAGTACCGTGTATTATAAATTATTATTTTTTTTGAACCTTTACTTCTCCAGTGTTCTGATCAACAACAACCGTTATTTGTTCTTTGGCTTTCGCGTCAATTTCATTAGCATCAAGATACTTGGGACTTAAATCGTTTAGCAAGTTGTCTAAGCTGGTACTATCGGGATACTTTCCTTCTATAGTATAGTACAGTTTGATCGCATTGTTTATTACCTTTATATTTGCATTCACTACAGCTTCTTTGGCTTCATTTACACGACCTACCACATTGGGCACAATGAGCAATGTAAGTATTCCCAATATCGCCACTACCACCACAAGCTCAATTAGCGTAAACCCCTTCTTGTTTTTAACCAATTTTCTCACCACGTTTCTCCTCTCCTTTCATTTTAATTTTTTAGCCTACAAAGCTGGTCATCTCAAACATGGGCAGGGCTATGGAAAGAACGATAAATGCCACAATCCCCCCCAGCAGCACTATGACCATGGGCTCCAGCAGGGTGGTAAGCCTGGTGAGATTGGTCTCCAGCTCTCCTTCATAAAACTCTGCCGTTTTAAGCAGCATTTCATCCAGTGTACCCGATTCCTCCCCTATCCTGACCATCTGAATTAGCATGGGAGGAAACAGGTTAAGTTGCTCAAGCGGGGCCGATATGCCACCGCCTTTTCTTGCCGTCTCTTGCACGTATTGTAGACCTCTCTGGGCCACTTCATTACCAACCACTTTTTTGACTATCTCCAGAGCTGTAACAAGCGGTATCCCCGTCCTTAGCAGTATACCCAACGTTCCCGAAAAACGAGTTGATATGGACTGAACAACCACGGTTTTTACCATGGGTAACCTAAGCAAGAGCTTGTGCCACTTGTAGCGCCCCTCCCCCCTGGAGGTAGCTAAATAAAATCCAAAAGCCAGCATTATCAAAAACAGCAGTACAAAGATGCCGTACTTGAGCATGAAATCGCTTAAGTAGAGAAGCATGCGTGTAGGCAAGGGAAGCATTGCACCGCTGCGGCTGAATATGCTCACAAATGTGGGAACCACCACAGTCAAGAGGAAGTACACAACCGCAACTGCCACTACAAGCACTATAACAGGGTATGTCATTGAGTTCTTTACTTTTTGTATTAACTTGTGCTCCTTTTCATAGTGCTGTGCCAGGTTGCCTAGCACCTCATCCAGGGTACCGCTGGCTTCTCCAGCTTCCACCATACTTGTAAAGAGTTGGGGAAAATACTTGCCCCGTCCCGCCAGGCTCTCGCTCAAACTCCTCCCCGAACGCACTTCCGTGTACATCTCGGCAAATACACTTCGCAGTAGCCTGTTTGAAAGCTGTTTGGACAGTATATCAAGGCACTTTACTATCGGGATCCCCGCCTTCAGCATGGTGGAAAACTGCTTGCAAAGCACCGCCAAATCCCTTGAATTTATTTTACTTGAAATCTTGAGGTCTTTGATATCTCTGACCTGAATTACCTTTTCTACCTTGATAGGGTAATAATCCCTTTCCTTAAGAAGGCGGTAAACCTCCCTTCTGTTAGAAGCCTCCAGCGTCCCACTGGCTGTGGTACCCTGCATATTTTTGGCTAAATACCTGTACCTGGCAATATTGCATCCCCCCTTTCCTCTAACAACTGTTGACCTAGTGAAGTCATTGACCATTCATCAAAGCCTTCATGTGCTCTGTATCCACGGCATAAAGTAGAGCATCCTCCTTTGTTATGAGCCCCTTATTATAAAGCTCAAGCAGCGCCTGATCCATTGTCCTCATCCCTAGCCTGGCACCTGTCTGAATGACGTTGGTTATCTGATAGGTTTTTCCTTCACGGATCAGATTGCGTATTGCAGGCGTCACCACCATTACCTCGACGGCTGCCACCCTGCCAGGAATATCCCTTCGCGGGATGAGCTGCTGGCTGATCACCCCCTCAAGCACGGTAGATAGCTGAAACCTCACCTGCTGCTGCTGGTGAGGCGGAAAGACGTCTATGATCCTGTCGATGGTCTTGGCTGCCCCAATGGTGTGCAGTGTAGAAAGAACCAGATGCCCAGTTTCAGCAGCCGTAAGGGCTATGGAGATGGTCTCCAAATCCCGCATCTCGCCTATAAGGATGACGTCAGGGTCCTGACGTAAGGCCGCCCTCAAACCCGTCGCAAATGTCCTGGTGTCGCTTCCCACCTCTCGCTGGTTTACTATGCTCCTGTGGTGCCGGTGAAGATACTCTATAGGCTCCTCCAAGGTAATGACATGGGCTGCCCTTTCCATATTGATCTTGTTGACTATGGCGGCTAAAGTAGTGGATTTCCCGCTGCCGGTAGGCCCCGTCACCAGCACCAGTCCGCTCTTTTTATATGCAAACTCCTGCACCACCGGCGGCAACCCCAGCTCCTCAAACCCAGGAATCCTCAAATTCAACAACCTTATAGCCAGGCTGCAGCTACCCCTTTGTTTATACGCATTCACGCGAAACCTGTGAACCCCCGCTAGGGAGAGCGAGAAATCAATCTCTCCCCTTTCCTGAAAGGCCTTCCATTGCTCGTCGTCCAAAAGCGCCCTTGCAAATTGCTGAGTCTGGTCAGGGGTTAACGTCTCATCTGATATCGGCATGAGATTCCCATCTTTACGCACAGTAGGCGGCATGCCGGCAGATATATGAACGTCAGAACATTTGAGCTCAACCGCTTTTTTTAGTATCTCGTATATATCCATAGGTTCTGCAAGTTCCCCCTCATGCATTTCCTGGGCAATAGATATTCTCTTTATACATCCTGGCTGTAAGATACGCGTATGACCTCGTCAATGGTTGTCAAGCCCTTCATCACCAGCTTTATACACTCGTCCTTCAAAGTGCTCATACCCATCTTTATGGATAAATCCCTTATTTCATCAATGGAAGCCCTTTGGGCTATCATCTGGCGATGTTGCTTTGAAATTACCAGGATTTCGTGAACCGGCACACGACCTTTGTAACCGGTATAGTTGCAGGCGCTGCACCCCTTTCCCCTGTACAGCGTCACCCCTGCCAAAACCTCGAACCCCGGCGTAGCCAAGTGATGCGGCTCAATCTCATAAGGCACACGGCAATTGCTGCACACCTTCCTCAAAAGCCTCTGGGATATCACTCCCACCAGCGCTGCAGATATGAGATAGGGCTCTATCCCCATATCCATCAGTCGGGAGATAGCACTGACAGCGTCATTAGTATGTAGCGTGCTCAGCACCAGATGCCCTGTAATGGCCGAACGAATGGCGATCTCGGCGGTCTCGCCATCCCTGATCTCCCCCACCATGATTATGTCAGGGTCCTGGCGCACTATTGACCTCAAACCTGCAGCAAAGGTCAGCCCTGCTTTGGGATTCACCTGAATCTGGCTTATCCCCTCCATGCGGTATTCCACCGGGTCTTCTATGGTTATGATGTTGACCGACTCCCTGTTAAGCTCATTGAGCATAGCATAAAGGGTGGTCGATTTGCCGCTACCGGTAGGCCCTGTCACCAGTATGATTCCATGGGGATTTTTTAGCAGCTCATCAAATTTTTCAAGATTTTCCTGCGTAAACCCCAGCTTTTCTTTAGGAAGAAGAAAATTTGACTGGTCCAAAACCCTTATAACGACTTTTTCACCGTAGATGGTGGGTATGGTAGAAATGCGCAAATCTATATCCTTTCCAGAAACCTGCATGCCCACACGTCCGTCCTGTGGAAGCCTCTTTTCAGCAATGTCCATATTGCCCATGATCTTTATGCGTGTAACCAGAGCAGGGTGTACATACTTGGGTATATTGAGGGCTTTCTGCAACATCCCGTCAATCCTTAATCTGACCCGCGTCTCACCCTCCATAGGTTCAATGTGGATATCGCTAGCCCCCATGTTAATCGCCTGCTGGATTATGGAATTGACCAGCCTTACCACCGGAGCATTGCTGACGTCCTCGTCAAACGAACCGTTTTGTATATCCTGTGCCAGTTGCTCAAGCTTCGCTTCCTTTGTGTAATCCTGAACGGCTCTCTCGGCATACTCCATGCCGTACAGCCTGTGGATGGCATTCCTTATGGCCTCTCCAAACGATATGAGCGGTACCACATCCATTTTGGATACGCGCTTTACATCATCGATAGCCGCAAAATCCAGTGGGTCCTCCATTGCGATATAGAGCTTGCCATTTTCCAGCTTTATGGGGATAAGGGAATGCCTCTTCGCAAGCATGAAAGGAACGTATTCAGTGAGCTTGGGGTCCAGCGTGACCTTATTTAAATCCACAAATGGAATCCCTAGCTGTTCCTGAAGCACTTCGGCCATCTGGGATTCGGATATCAAGTTTTGGGAGATCAGTATCTCACCCAGCTTTTTACCTGTAGACTTTTGCAGTGCAAGCGCATCTTTGAGCTGCTCTTTAGTTATTATGCCTTTTTCAACCAGCAGCTCCCCCAGCCTTTTTTTCCTGTATACCCCCATAAACAGCTCCACCTGAATATAAAATATATAGTCTATCGGCCCTAAAAAATAGTAAAACTTTACTATTTTTATTCATTATATACTACCAAACGTCACTTTACAACAACGATTTATCTTTTTCGCTCAAGGTACGGATAGCCTCATCATAATCCACCTTCACGCCAGTCCAAATCTCAATTGCCTTTATTGCTTGACCTACAAGCATATCAAGACCGTTTATGGTAATACAGCCAGTTTGACGGGCCTTCTTTAAAAAAAGGGTTTCAAGGGGATTATAAATGATATCCACAACCGTCATATGGGGTAAAAACTCAAAATTCTCTATCGGCATAACATCAATATGAGGCCACATGCCTACTGGTGTAGTGTTAATTACCAAGTCTGGGTGTACGCAGTTTATATCTTCCCCAGCAACATATCCGAGAGAGGTACACGGAAAAAATCTTTCCAGATGTTCAATTAAGTCTAAGGCTTTCTCCTTGGTTCGGTTATATATATGCAGCTTCCTTATACCTTCTTTGAGAAGATAGACGCATATCGCCCTTGCCGAACCACCTGCACCCAGTACAAGCGCTGATTTGTCTTTGAGCTCTACTCCACGGCGTTTGATGGAATCCACAAAGCCCATTCCGTCTGTGTTGTAGCCTATTAGTTTTCCACCTTCTTGCTTTACGGTGTTCACCGCTCCAATAATTGCGGCCTCGGTATCCAGCGAATCCAAAAACCAAATAATCTTTTCCTTATGAGGAATGGTCACATTAAATCCCTTAAACCCCAGAATCTTCAGCGCCTCTACTGCCTTTCCAACATCGTCCGGGACAATATCAAATGCCAGATACACATAATCAAGCTTGTACTTTTCGTAAAGGCTGTTGTGCAGTTTGGGCGATAGCGAATGCTCTACCGGATGGCCTATAAGCCCTACTAGTTTCGTACGAGGAGATATGTTCATAAATTCCTCCTTTTGACAAAAATTTTTTCAAGAATTTTTAGAAACTTGGTACCTATAAACCTCTTTTTCGAGATAGATTCAACTATTTCAGCTTTAATCCGCAAACAATGGTTGTATCATTTTATGAGATATAAGTTTTTAAACATTTCAAACTTTTTCGAAATTTACATTTAATATTTAATAAAAAAATTAAATGGCTGTCAACTCGAATGACAGCCTTGAGCGCCAAATTCCTTGCTAAGCTTTGAGAGGGCCCTTTTTTCAATCCTTGAGACATACGACCTTGAAATGCCAAGCAGCTGAGCTATTTCTCTCTGTGTCCTGTGCTTTCCATTTAAAAGGCCATACCTCATTTCAATAACCATTCTCTCCCTCTTTTTGAGCACCGCACTCATCTTTTTATACAGATTGCGAACCTGAATTTTTAGCTCCACCTCATCCATCACTGAATCGGGGTCGGTCCCTAGGATATCCATAAGCGATATTTCATTGCCCTCTTTATCCATGCCTATGGGCTCCTGAAGCGAGACCTCTCCTTTGTTCTTTTTATCAGCCCGTATAGCCATAAGAATTTCGTTTTCTATGCACCGGGCTGCATAAGTAGCAAGCCGAGTATTTTTGCTCGAATCGAAAGAGGATATGGCTTTTATGAGCCCGATGGTACCTATCGAAATCAGGTCATCCACATCCTTACCCGTATTGCTGTACTTCTTTACAATATGGGCCACCAACCTGAGATTGTGCTCTATTAGAATATTTCTAGCATTTTCGTCTTTTTCTTCTATAAACTTTTTCAGATAATACTCCTCTTCTTCTGGGTTTAAAGGCCGAGGAAAGGAACCGCCGCCTGATATGTGGGATACCAGCAAATAAACATAGCGCAAAAGATAAAGCAGGCCGCCGATGAGGGATAGCACCACTCAACACCCCCTAAAGTGCAGTTAAAAGCCGTCACCTTATATAATATGTAACCGCAAAGGGGATTGTGCTTGTACCCCTACAGACGGCTTGGCCTTTTTACTCCTTCTTCCTCCTCAGCATGGAATACTTCTCCAACCTGTATGGCACAGGGATATACACCTTTTGCTGGGGGTGAGGCGCGCTATCCACAGGTTGCCCATCAACATCAAATATCTGCTCTATGGTAAAGCTTAACGGCTCTCCCTGCGGTCGGAGTATCTCGGCTTTATCTCCTCTTTTAAAGGGATTGCGCTGTTCAACCAGGGCCAATCCCCTTTGCTCATCATAATCCAAAATGAGCCCGATGAAATCGTATTCTCTGATATACTGGCTGCTTGAATACTCCTGGGCATCGGTAGACGGCTTGCTGAAATAAAAGCCGGTGGTAAAAGGGCGATGGCTGGCCTTTTTCACCTCTTCGAGGGCCCGTAAGTCAAACCGATAACCTTCCGGGTCGTTTTTGTACCTGTCCAGTTCATGGCGGTAAGCCTTCACGGTAACAGCCACATAATAGCTGCTCTTCATTCTACCCTCTATCTTAAAACCGTCAACCCCTGCTTCTACCAGCTGGCGAATATGGCCCAGCATGCACAGGTCCTTGGAGTTGAGTATATAGGCCCCTCTCTCATCCTCCATGATCGGTAAATACTCTCCTGGCCTTTTTTCTTCCATAAGATAATATTTCCAGCGACACGGATGGGCACACTCTCCCCTGTTGGAGTCCCTGCCGGCAAGATAATTGCTCAGCAGGCACCTGCCAGAGTAAGAGATGCACATGGCGCCGTGGACAAAAACTTCCAGCTCCAGGGTATCTGGGGTTTTATCCCTTATTGCTTTTATTTCATCCAGGCTGAGCTCCCTTGCCAGTATTATCCTCTTTACCCCCTGGTTATGCCAAAAAACAGCGCTTCTCCAGTTGGTGGTATTGGCCTGAGTACTCAAATGTATCTCCATTTCTGGCGCCGTATCCTTTATCAACGACAAGATCCCTGGGTCTGAGACTATTACCGCATCCACCCCTATATCAGAAAGAAAACGGACATAGTCCTCCAGCCCCTCCAGGTCCTCATTGTGGGCAAATATATTCAACGTCACATACACCCTACGCCCATGCCTATGGGCATATTCCACGCCTTCCCGCATTTCATCCCACTCAAAATTATCAGCAAGGGCCCTCAGGCTATACCTTTTGCCTCCTATGTATATTGCATCGGCACCATAGGCCACCGCGATTTTCAACCTTTCCAAATCGCCTGCCGGTGCCAAAAGTTCGGGTATTCTCATCCCAGCTTCATCCTTCCCTTTAAATTAGTATATCATTCAGCCTCAAACAACCGATACCTTAATTTAACTTTCAAATTAATAGAGCCCACCCATTAGAGTGAGCTCACCATCTTTGCACTATTCCTTCTTCTGGTTCTGACTTTCTTTCCACAGCTTTTCATATTTCTGCTTGGCCTTAGCATGCTCCTCAGCAGTGTAGCTAAACACATGTCGGTTATCTCCGGCATAGACGAAGAACAATACGGGCTTTTTGGGGTTCATGAACTCTTCATCCGGATAAAGCACCGCCTCCACCGCCAGTTGCCCTGGCGATGCAATGGGCCCTATCGGCAACCCCTTATTTTTGTACGTGTTGTAAGGCGAATCCACCGCTATCTCCTCATTGGTAAGGAAGGGCTTCCTTTCAGAGCTCCCCAAGGCATACTGCACCGTCGCGCAGGACTGCAAGGGCATATCGATCTTCAATCTATTGTAGAAAACCGCAGAGATCTTATAAAACTCATCCTTTACGGCCGCCTCCTCCTGAACGATTGAAGCCAAGGTAATGACCTGATCCAACTTCATCCCCAGCTCATCTATCCTGGTAAGCAGGGGAACACCCCGAAATTGAGCAAAATACACCTTCCTTTCAAATGTCGAGAGCATCTTCCTTATGATGTCCTCGGGTGTAGAATCGACATAGACAATGTAGGTATCGGGGAACAGGTATCCTTCTAAAGGATATTCCCCGTTCCTTCTGGCCTCGGGTATCTCGTACAGGAAGGTATAATCTTTCGCAAACTTGTCAAACTGCTTGGCAGCCTGTATAAACTCCTGAGCAGTAAATTTAAATACTTTTTGCCCATCCTTCTCAAAATTCTGCAGGTAATTGGCTATATCCCTTATGCTAAACCCTTCGGGAATGGTAATTTTCACTGTATCCACTGCTGTCTCGCCGCTTGTAAGAACATCCACAATCTGCTGAGGGGTCATGTTTTTGGATAACACATAACGCCCTGCTTTGAGCTTGGAACCCTGATCTGTCAGCTCAACGAATAGCCTGAAAACCCCCGCACTGCGAATCAAGCCTTTCTCGTAGAGTATCTTGGCAATCCCCCTGACAGAAGTCCCCATGGGTATATCCACAGTTATGCCCGTCTCGTCATTGGCATCCACCGGTTCAAACAAAAAAAGCTGAATCTGGCGCACTGCCCACAAAACAGTACCCGCCACTATCCCCAAGCTGACAAGATATATTACTAAAGTCCTCAAAAGATATTTTACAAAAGGATGCATATCCTTTTTATTCTTCTGGTCTTGTGTAACCGCAACTTGTGACATTCTCTAACCTCCACCACCCATTTCGTCATCTTAATTATATAAGCTTATATATCTTTTGGCAAGGTGAAGGAGGTCAATAAAATATTAAAATTATGTTAATCTTTGATAAAAAACCTGTTCATCATTCTCTCATACAGCGACAATACAGGGAGGCCCAGCACGCCGATCACAACAAGCTGCCCCAATCCCACCTGTAAAGCAACCAGCCAGTAAGGCATACCTACCGCCGGAGCAAGGTAGATGGGTACTCCCAGCGCATTCAAAACTATAGGCGGAAGCAAGGCCACATAACGGTTAGGCGCCTTATGCGTCAAGTACGCCGATATCAACGTGATAAAACTGCCACCCACTATGTCTACCCATCCCAGCGGACTACCCAAGTTTGCAAACATGCACCCCAAAGCGACGCCCGGGATGGCCGCCGGATCCACAAACGGCAACACCGTTAACGCTTCAGCTACCCTAAACTGGACAGGCCCATAGGATATCCCCTGAAGAGCCAAAGTCAGCACGGTATAAACCGCTGCAATGATACCTGCCCTTGCCACAAAACGTGGAGAAATTTTAAAACCCTTCACTTCTCTCTATCCCCTTCTTTCTCGTCTTCCTGCATAAAATCCAGATCCATATCTACTGCTTCACTTAAGATCCTGTATATATCCGACATAAGCGTATTCAGGCGATACTCCGCCTGCAAAAAATTGCTTATATCGGGCGAATGCTGGATAAGCTCTGAAAGCTTCTTGAACGTGTCAAGTTCCTTCTCGTCAGGCTGCCTACCGCTTAAATAAGCAGCTTGCAGCTGCAACTGCCGCTTTTTGAAGTCCTTTAGCATCCTTTTAGTGGTTTCATCCTGTTCAATCCTTTCTTTTGCTGCCTTGTAGTCCCTGTATTCCTTGCTTGCCGAAAGCGCCCTGGCCAATTCATGAGCCTTATCGTATACGTTCATATGGATGCCCTCCCATCTCCATGGAGTGAAAGTATCTCATATTTCCATGATGATAGGCAGTATCATTGGGTTTCTTTTCGTCCTCTCATAAAGGAAATTCCGCAATTCATCCCTGATATTGGTCTTCAGCGTGGCCCAATCGGTGATGTTCTGCTGCACGCACTTGTCAAGAGTCTCTTTTACCACCTGCCGTGCCTGCTCTATAAGGCCTTCAGATTCTCGCACATACACAAAACCCCTGGATATGATATCAGGCCCTGCAATCACGCAGCCCGTTTCCCTCGATATGGTGACCACCACAACTATAAGGCCGTCCTGTGAGAGGTGTTTCCTGTCACGCAATACGATATTGCCCACATCTCCTACGCCAAGCCCATCCACCAATACCCGCCCTGCAGTGACACTCCCTGCAACCCTGCAGGAGTTGTGGGTAAGCTCAAGCACGGTACCTATATCCACCAAAAAGATATTTTCTTTCGGCATGCCAAGGGACTCCGCCAGCAACGCATGCTGCTTTAAATGGCGGAATTCGCCGTGTACCGGAATAAAAAACTTGGGCTTTACAAGGGTATGTATGAGCTTGAGCTCTTCCTGACAGGCATGGCCCGAAACATGTACATCTGCCAGCGACTCATATATGACATTAGCCCCTCTTTGAAACAGTTGATTTATCACCTTATACACCAGCTTTTCATTGCCTGGTATGGGCGTTGCCGATATAATAACCAGGTCCCCGGCTATTATCTCCAGCTTCTTATGCTCTGCAGCGGCCATTCGCGTCAAAGCCGACATGGGTTCACCCTGCGTGCCGGTGGTAATTATCACCACCTTATCAGCGGGGTAACTGTCCACCTTGTCCACTTCTATAAGCGTCTTTTTGGGTATATCGAGATAACCCAGTTCCACGGCAACCGAAACCACATTGGCCAGGCTGCGGCCCGATATACACACTTTTCGCTCACATTTAATGGCCGCATTGACGATCTGTTGAATCCTGTGTATGTTTGATGCAAAGGTGGCCACTATGATCCTGCCGGGAGCATCGGCAAATATGGCCTCGAATGTCTGCCCCACCGTCTTTTCCGACATGGTATAGCCCGGCCTTTCCACATTGGTGCTGTCAGCCAGCAGGGCAAGCACACCTTTTTTGCCCAGCAATGCAAACTTGGCCAAATCTATGACCTGACCATCTATAGGGGTATAATCCACCTTAAAATCGCTGGTATGTACCACCACCCCCACAGGGGTATGTATAGCCAGAGCTACAGAATCAGCTATGCTGTGGCTGGTCTTGATGAATTCCACGGTGAATGCGCCCAGCTTTAAGGTATCATTGGCTTTGACCGTTTGAAAGACAGCCTTATCAATGCCGTGTTCCTTTAGTTTGATATCGACCAATCCAAGAGTCAGCCGAGTACCATAAATGGGAACGTCCATCTCCCTCAACACGTACGGCAATGCGCCAATGTGGTCTTCATGCCCGTGCGTGAGAATAAACCCCCTCACTTTATCCTTATTTTTCAACAAATAGGATATATCGGGTATCACAAGGTCGACGCCCAGCATATCATCTTCAGGGAAACTCACGCCACAGTCAACCACTATGATGTCATTGCCGTACTCAAAAACCGTCATGTTTTTGCCGATCTCGTTTACTCCACCCAGTGGTATAATTTTCAGTACATTCTTTGACGCCACAAATACCTCTTTTCCTCCTTTATCTATAATCTTCACCGGCCATTTCTACCATATTTTTAATTATACAGTATTTGAACTGGCTGCGCAACTCAAAAAAGGGGGGAAGCCAACTCCCGTGGATGAGCCAGCTTCCCCTTAATTTGCCTTGTAATATCCCTCACTGCTTTTTAGCCCAGTTGATCTTGTCCTCGTAAAACCTCGTCAGCTCTTCGGCATATTCCTCTGATACGCCTTCGCTGTAGATCCTGCACACCGCTTCCTCTGAGTCGGGCAGCACCAGGGCCCAGCCATCCTTGTGATGGACCTTCACCCCCTCAAACAGCTCTACCACGTTGTTCCCTTTTGTTTCCTCCTGTATGAGCCAGCGCATCACCTTCCCCTTCTCTCCCCACGGGCATTCTATGACCTTTTCTTTCATATAAAATCTCGGTATAGCGCTTACAAGCTCAGAGAGCGTCTTGTGTTCTCCAGCCAAAACTTCCAGAAGCTTGAGCAGCACAGCAAGGGCATCAGCGTATAGCAAAAAAACCCCGCCATTTCCCTCCCGCTTTATCACCTCGTTCATGAGCGCATACCTGCTGGTCCTGGTGCGTATCACCTTTCCTTGAAATGCCTGTGCCATTGTTTCAACAGCGGTAGGAGCCGTATAAGGTACCACTACCTCTTTTTTTTCATTGGCCTTCAAGCACAAAAAGCTCTTCAAAGCCTGGCACATCTCTCGAGAAAGTCGCTTTCCCTTCTCATCGTACAGTTCCAGCTCTTCGCCGTTGCCATCCACGTAGCATGCCAGGCTATACTGTTCCTTTTCAAGTCCAAAAGGCACGCCACTTTCGGCTGTATGAAGTTCACAACCCACATCGCTGAATACGGTCTCGGCAATCGAAGCCACCAATCTGCTGGGAGTGGAAAGCAACACCTTAAAGCCGTATTCCCTTATCACATCGGCATTCACCGATTTTGTGAGGGCCTTGGCGTAAAACAGTGGAACATTGAAAAGGCTTTGGACTTGGAGTATTTTATCCGCCGCAACCCTCTGGAAGTCTTCCCTCACAAATGCGTTTTCGACCTGGCGCTCAAAGGCCGGTGAAAAGTTGCCTCCATTCTTATCGATGAAATGGATACCCGCATTGCCATCCACATTTTTGTCCTCAAAAACGTGTATTCCTCCATCCAGACCGAGATAGGGCACCATATACCTTAAAACAGACGTGGTAAGAGACCCCAAGTCCAGTACTTCTACGCCCGAGGACAGCAATCCCGATATTATGCCGTGTTTCAACATGGCACTGCCGTTATTTTCATCGCAGCTTACCGCAACCCGCTTATTAGGCTTAAGTTCGGCACCCACGGCCGCTCCCAACCGTACAGCAAAGCGCGGGTCAAGGTCTACATTGAGCTTTCCCGTTATACCGTTCTTCCCAAACAGGGTCTTGGTAAATCGCGTCCCCCATATCACATTGGATTGCACGGTGGTTCCGTGCTCTATCACCTTCTCCGGCCATATTTTGACATCCGGCTTAACATTAACCCTCGGCTTCAACGTACAGCCGTTGCCAATTACCGCTCCTTCGTATATCGACACCCTTTCCCTTATATCCACCTTATTACACACGGCAGCACCGCGTACTTCAACGCACCTGCTCAAGGTATTGTAATCCCACAGCACGCTCCTCTTTATGCTGGCATGGAGCCCAATGTCATTGTAACGCCCTATTACGCTAAACGGCCCGATATACGCCCCTTCTCTGATACGGGTATAATCCCCTATATAGCAAGGACCTTCCACTTTAGCTTCAGGGTGTATATCGACGTTTTCGCCTACCCATATATTCTCGCCTATCTTGTGTCCGGGAACAGGAAACCTCACCTTGCCGGATAGCATATCATAATGGGCCTGAAGGTAAGTTTGGAGGTTACCTATATCACACCAGTACTCCTCGGTTATATATCCATACATCGGCCTGCCTTTCTCAAGGAGCAATGGAAACAAGTCTTGGCTGAAGTCAAATTTTTGTCCACTCTTAAAATAAGAAAGCACCTCTGGTTCTAAAATGTATATACCGGTATTTACAGTATCGCTGAAGACCTCACTCCAGTTGGGTTTCTCTAAAAAGCGGGTCACAGCACCGTTCTCATCGGTAATCACCACGCCGTATTCCAAAGGCACCTCAACCCTTTTGAGCACAAGAGTGGCCAATGCTCTTTTTTCCTTATGAAAGTTTATGGCATTGGTTATGTTGATATCGGTCAGAGCATCTCCGCTGATCACTATAAAGGTTTCATCCAAAAAGTTTTCGGCATTTTTTACGCTACCCGCCGTCCCCAACGGCGTTTCTTCTACAAAATAATGGAGCTTAACGCCAAACGCAGAACCATCTTGGAAATAATCCTCTATTACCTGGGGAAGGTATTGAAGGGTAATGCCTATATCTTCAATGCCATACTTTTTCAGCAGTTCTATGCTATACGTCATGACGGGCCTGGCCATCACGGGCACCATCGGTTTAGGTAAATCACAGGTGAGAGGTCGCAGGCGAGATCCAGAGCCTCCAGCCATAATAATCCCTTTCACCGTATCATCCTTTCTAGCTATTGTTAAACAATGCTGTATAGAAACGTATTTTTAGTATGTGTATTGCTCAAATCACTTATTCAAACCCTTAAACTGTAAAATCCATTTTTTGCCACATATAGCCGGCTGTAACTACAACCCAAAAAATAGTAAAGGCTCCCTTCAAGGGAGCCTTTACCTTTATGCCTGCAGCCTGTAGCCTTAATCATTTTGTCTGCATTTTGAACAATAGCCAAAAAATTTAACGTTGTGATTGACAATCTTAAACCTGTGTTTCTCCTCAATCTTTTCCTCCAGCGAATCCAACAGGTCTTCTTCTACTTCTATCACCTTGCCACAGCTTAAACATACTAGATGATGGTGATGGTGGTCGTCGTTTAAGGTGCTCAGCTCGTAGCGGTTCCTACCGTCATCAAAGTTGTGCTTATAGAGTATTCCCAACTCTTCAAACAAGAGCATGGTACGGTATACGGTAGCCAGCCCTATTTCAGGGCATATCTTCTTTACGTGAAAGTATATCTCCTCCGTGCTCATATGCTTACCCTTGTTATTCATGATCACCTCAAGAGTAGCCCTGCGCTGTGGCGTCAACTTATACCCTTTTCCCTTAAGTATTTCCTTAATCTTGTCCATCTCTCCGTTGAACATAAATCCACTTCTTTCTTCCTCAACAAGTTACTCAAGAATTATTCATGTCTTGTTTAGTTGAGATAAGAATTTGTCGTTGAGCACCTTAATATAAGTGCCCTTCATCCCCAGCGAGCGCGACTCGATTATTCCCGCGCTTTCGAGCTTTCTTAAAGCATTTACTATCACCGAGCGCGTAATTCCCGCCCGGTCAGCTATCCTGCTAGCCACCAATAGGCCTTCTGTACCATTCAGTTCCTTGAATACCTGTTCTACTGCTTCTCTTTCGGAATAAGAAAGCGTCTCCATGGCCATTTCGGCCGTCGACCTCTTCCTTACCTCCTCGGCCATATGTTCCATCTTCAATCGCATTATCTCCAGCCCCACGACAGTAGCGCTGTACTCAGCCAGCACCAGGTCATCGGGCACAAACTCCCTAAGGTCAGGGCGCTGAAATATAAGCGTCCCCAGCCTCTTGCCCCTGCAGTATATGGGAACGATGGTGGTCTTCTGCTTGCCCTCCTGCGTATCTTCCACCACATTCGCAACGGTGCTGCGGATCTTCATCAAGCTGGCGTTATTCCGCTGTGCAGCATTTTCTGCCTCATTGGCAGGTGCACAGGCTATAACGCGGCCACCCTCATCCAGCAGCAGTACTCTGCTGTCAATGAGCTGGCTTAAAATCTCGCATAAATACGCCAAATCTATACCGCTTGCCTCATTGCTCTGAAATATTTGATTGAACCGCCTTATACGTTCAAGTAAACTCTCTAACATATCAAGCCCCACTTTCCACAGCAGCTATAGAATGAACTTGTGAAGGTCATTCTGTTTCACCATGTCCTGCAAGGTGTTCCTCACGTATTCCCTGTCTATCACGACCTTTTGCCCTGCCAAGCTGTCTGCATTAAAGGATATATCCTCCATTAGCTTCTCAACCACGGTATACAAACGCCGTGCACCTATGTTTTCACTTGTTTGATTCATTATATAGGCGATATCGGCTATCTCATCAATGGCATCCTCGGTGAATTCCAGCTCCACGCCCTCCACTTTAAGCAGCGCAATCTGTTGCTTTATGATGGCATTCTCGGTCTGAGTAAGTATGCGCTTGAAGTCCTCTTTTGTGAGGGCTTCAAGCTCCACCCTTATGGGGAACCTGCCCTGCAGTTCGGGGATAAGGTCGGATACCTTAGACACATGGAAGGCGCCAGCCGCAATAAACAGTATATGATCGGTCTTCACCGGACCGTACTTTGTCATCACAGTCGTTCCCTCTACTATGGGCAGTATATCCCTTTGTACGCCCTCACGGGAAACATCGGGCCCTACTCCGCTTTCACGGCCGGCTATCTTATCTATCTCATCTATGAATATTATGCCATGCTGTTCTACAGCCTGAATGGCTTCTTCTATCACCTCGTCCATGTCAATGAGCTTTTGAGCCTCTTCCTGCTCAAATATACGGCGAGCCTCCCGGACAGTGGTCTTTTTTTTCTTGCGCCTCTTGGGGAATAGGTTGCCGAATACATCCTGTATCTGTATCAGCACTTCTTCATTGCCCATACCGGGAATAAACCCGAAACTGGCAAATGCCGAGTCCTCCACCTCAATCTCTATAGGGCTATCCTCCAGAGCACCACTGCGCAGCTTTTCCCTGAGCCTCTCCCTGGTATGCGCCATGGAATCATCAGCATCATGCTCTTCAACCTCTGGCTGATCCACCGGGAACAGCATGCCCAACGGGCTTTGGGCCCTTTTCCTCTTGGAGGGGAGGAGTATATCCAGTATGCGATTCTCTGCAGCTTGAGCTGCCTTTTCCCTCACCAGCTCCATCTTCTTGCTTTTTATCATGCGAATGGCTTCTTCCACAAGGTCCCTGACCATGGATTCCACATCTCGACCCACATAGCCCACTTCGGTATACTTAGTGGCCTCAACCTTTATAAAAGGCGCATTGACCAGCTTGGCCAAACGCCGCGCAATCTCGGTCTTACCAACGCCGGTAGGTCCTATAAGTATTATGTTCTTTGGCGTTATCTCATCCCTCAACTTGGGGTCGAGTTTGCTTCGGCGATACCGGTTCCTCAAAGCTATGGCCACAGCTCTCTTGGCCTTGTCCTGCCCGATTATGTACTTATTAAGCTGCTCTACTATTTCCTTGGGAGTGTAATATTCTGCCAACGCCTTTCCCCTCCTTTTATACCTCTTCCACGTATATATTGCTGTTGGTGTAAACACAAATGGAAGAGGCTATCTCCAGCGATTTTCTGACTATCTCTACCGGCTCAAGCTGAGTATGGGCCACAAGCGCCCTGGCGGCCGCCAGAGCATAATTGCCACCCGAACCAATAGCAGCAATTTGATCATCTGGCTCGATGACCTCGCCGGTGCCAGAAATGATAAGCAAATCCTTTGAATCTATAGCAATGAGCATTGCATCCAGCCTTCTTAATACTTTATCGGCACGCCACTCTTTGGCAAGCTCCACGGCTGCCCGTTGAAGATTACCCGAATACTCCTCCAACTTGGTCTCAAACTTGTCGCTCAATGTAAAAGCATCTGCTACTGAACCGGCAAACCCCACTACTACCCTGTTGTGATACAATCTGCGTATCTTGCGGGCATTCTGTTTCATGATGGTGTTTTGCCCTAAAGTCACCTGGCCATCACCACCGATGGCTCCTTTGTCACCCCTTCGCACCGCGATAATGGTAGTCCCCTTAAGCATATCCGCGACTTCCCCTTCCCTTCTTAATTAAACATACCCATATTATCACAATTTTTCAAAAATTTCAATGTTTTCTGACAGAATCCAGCCCACTGCTCTCTATGAGCTGTTTGATGGTATTGAGCGCCCGCTCAGAAATCATCAGGTTTCTATCGCGCCTTGAGCGCACCCTTTTATCAAGCGGGGCAATGATGCCAAAATTGCTGTTCATGGGCTGGAAGTTCTCTATGCGTGGATCCGATATGTAATGTGCCAGCGCTCCAATGGCAGTGGTATCCGGAAAATCTATGGGCTGTCTGCCGTGAAGCATAAGCGCCAGATTAATCCCTACCACCAGGCCGCTGGATGCCGACTCCACATACCCTTCCACCCCAGTTATTTGACCAGCAAAATATATATACGGGTTAGTCCTTAAACCGTAATACGAGTTGAGCAGCTTGGGAGAATTGATGTAAGTGTTGCGGTGCATCACCCCAAAGCGGACAAACTCGGCATTTTCAAGGCCCGGAATCATTGAAAAAACCCGCTTCTGTTCACCAAACAGCAAATTGGTCTGAAAACCCACCATGTTATATAGTGTAGCCATGCGGTTGTCCTGTCTGAGCTGTACGACTGCATACGGCTCCTGCCCCGTTCGTGGGTCACGAAGCCCCACTGGCTTCAAAGGCCCAAACCGCAGTGTGTCTATGCCCCGTTTGGCCATCACTTCAATGGGCATACACCCTTCAAACACCTTTTCATCCTCGAATTCTTTAAGCTCTATCGTCTTTGCATTCACCAGTTCATGCCAGAACCTCTCGTATTCCTCCTTGGTCATTGGACAGTTGAGGTAGTCTTCTCCGCGGCCATACCTTGATGCCTTAAATATCTTGCTAAAGTCCAGAGAGTCTCGAACCACTATGGGAGCGGCGGCATCAAAAAAATAAAGGTATTCTTCCTTTACCAGTCGCTTTATGGCTTCAGAAATGGCTGGCGATGAAAGTGGTCCGGTGGCTATAACCACATAGCAATCCTGTGGTATTGATTTTGCTTCCTCACGTATCAATGAAATATTCGGATGGCTTTGTATCTTATCCGTGATGTATTGGGCAAACAGTTGCCTGTCAACCGCCAGCGCTCCCCCGGCTGGCACTTTGGTAGCGTCGGCCGCTTCAATGACCAGCGAGCCAAGCAGTCGCATTTCCTCTTTCAAAAGGCCAGAGGCGTTCTCCAGCCTAAAGGACCCCAGCGAATTGCTGCACACCAGCTCCCCCAGATATTCTGTATGATGGGCCGGCGTCATATTGCAAGGACGCATCTCATACAGTTCAACTGAAATGCCTGCCCTTGCCAGCTGCCATGCCGCCTCGCACCCAGCTAGCCCGCCGCCTATCACGACAACCTTATTCATAGTTTACCTCACTTCTTTCCTGGCGGTATCCGCACTCCTTGTTGGTACATAAAAGGTACTCTTCTCCATTCTTCCTTTGTTTTACCACCATTAAAGCACCGCATTCCGGGCATCTCTGGTCAGCCGGCATATCCCATGATATGAAATCGCACTCGGGATAGTTTTCACAGCCATAAAACTTTTTCCCCTTTTTGGTGTACTTCACAACTATGGCGCTGTTGCACTTGGGGCAGCGCGCTGCAATCTCCTCCACATACGGTTTTGTATTGCGGCACTTCGGGAAATTGGGGCAGGCCAAAAATTTGCCATATCGGCCAGCCTTTATCACCATATTTGCACCGCATTTCTCACACTTGACATCCGATACCTCTTCCTTGATTTCTATCTTGGATATGGCTTCATCGGCCTTTTTAAGCAATTCCTTAAAGGGTATATAAAACTCCCTTACTATTTCCCGCCAGTCCTTCTTCCCCTCTTCCACCTCGTCCAATTGCTTTTCCATCTCCGCTGTAAACTTGTAATCCACTATATCTGGAAAATAAGTCATCATGAGGTCGTTTACTATAAACCCCAATTCGGTGGGCACCAGGCTTTTCTTTTCCCTTACCACATATCCCCTCTCTATAATAGTTGAAATGGTGGGAGCGTAAGTGCTGGGCCTGCCGATGCCCATCTCCTCCAGGGCACGGACCAGCGACGCCTCGGTATACCTTGGTGGCGGCTGAGTAAAATGCTGCTCGGGCAATACCTCTTCCAAACTTAGCTTCTCGCCCTCGCTCACCTCCGGAAGCTCCACATCTTCGTTTTCCTTTTCAGGCTTTTCGTTATCGCTGCCTTCCATATATATAATGGTGTAACCGGCAAAGGTCTTGCGTGAACCGGTTGCCCTAAACAGATAACCATTATCCCCGACGATTTCTATCGTCATGGTATCATACAATGCAGGTGCCATCTGGCTGGCCAAAAACCTGTCGTATATCAAACGGTAAAGCCTGTACTGGTCATAAGTCAACGAGTCCTTTATGGCCTCCGGTTCCCTCAGCACAGAGGTGGGACGAATGGCCTCATGGGCATCCTGAGCGCCTTTCTTGCTCTTATATTGATTGGGCTTTTCGGGAACATACTGCTGCCCATATTTTTTCCTTATATACTCCAGCGCTTCCTTTTGAGCCTGCTCGGCAATCCGCGTCGAATCGGTACGGATGTATGTCACCAACCCTACTGCGCCCTCGCCTCTAATTTCCACCCCTTCATAGAGCTGTTGAGCAATCATCATGGTCTTTTGAGTGGTGAACCCCAGCTTTCGGTAAGCCTCCTGTTGAAGTGTACTGGTGGTAAAAGGCGGTGGAGCGCTCCGCTTTTTTACCCCCCTTTTAACCCCATGAACTGCGTATTTCGCTGTCCGGAGCTTTTCAACGAGGCCTTTTACCTCTTCCTCGCTTTTAGGTGTAACCTTATTATCAACCGTACCGTAAAAATCAGCTTCAAATGTTCTGCCATCCTCTTTCACAAATCGCCCGGTTATTATCCAATATTCCTCGGGGACGAACTCCTGGATCTCCCGTTCCCTCTCGCATATCATCCTGGTGGCCACTGACTGCACCCTGCCTGCACTCAACCCACCCTTTATTTTTCGCCAGAGCAAAGGGCTTATCATGTATCCTACAACCCTGTCCAAAACCCTCCGTGCCTGCTGGGCATCCACCAGACACATGTTGATGGCCCTTGGATGCTTTATGGCATTTCTTATGGCCTGCTGCGTAATCTCATGAAACTCTATCCTGCAAGTACTGTTTGGGTCTATATCCAGAAGGTGGGCAAGATGCCATGATATGGCCTCACCTTCCCTGTCAGGGTCGGTAGCCAGATACACCCTCTCCGCATTCTGCGCCTCTTTCTTAAGCCTGTTTATTATATCCCCTTTTCCCCGTATGGTTATATACTTGGGTTCAAAATCGTTTTCGATGTCCACTCCCAGCTGGCTTTTGGGCAGGTCTCTGACGTGCCCCATTGAAGCCTCAACCTTATACTTATTACCCAAAAACTTCTTTATGGTCCGAGCTTTAGCAGGAGATTCCACAATAACCAAATCCTGTGCCACTTTATCCCTCCATTCAAATTATGAGCTGCCTAACAAACTTCCCACCAGGCAGTTGCTTTACTATACCCTTCATCTCCAGAAGGGTCAAAATAGCGTTCAGTTTACCTATCTCAAAGCCCGTGATGGCTGCCAGCTCTTCAAGCTGTTTTTCGCCATCCTCAAGAGCATTATATACTTCTGCCTCAAAAATATCCAGCTGATAGGAAGTAACCGAAGGGCGCTTGACCTCCTTATTCACGGTTATGCCGAGGTCTTCCAGGATATCATCGGCACACGTGATGGGCCTGGCTCCCTCCTTTATCAGCTGGTTTGTACCACTGCTGTAAGGGCTGGTAACATTGCCAGGCAGTGCATACACCTCCCTGCCCTGCTCCAAAGCAAAATCGACTGTGATAAGCGCTCCGCTGGTATTACCCGCTTCAACCACCAACACCGCCTGGGATAGACCGCTTATGATCCTGTTCCTTGCCGGGAAATTGCCGGCAGCAGGCTGTGTACCCGGGGGATACTCGCTTATCAAGGTGCCTTGTTGCTGCACCTGCATAAACAACTTCTTATTTTCCCTAGGATACACCACATCCACTCCACACCCCAGGACCCCGATGGTATAACCACCGGCTCGCAAAGCGCCTCTATGCGCCATGGCATCTATGCCACGGGCAAGGCCGCTCACAACAGTAACGCCAGCACACGAAAGGTCATAAGCCAATCTTTCAGCCATTTGCCTGCCGTATTCCGAAGTCCTCCTTGAACCCACGATAGAAACCATATACGGTGTCTCCCTAAGAGGTTGTCCCTTGCAATAAAGCACTGGTGGAGGGTCATATATTGTCTTCAGAAGTTTAGGATATTCATCCTCAATTAAAGTTATTACCTCAATCTCAGGGTCCTCAGCAATTTTTTGGGCCTTTTCAAGGTATGCCATGCTTTTGTGGGTTATGAGGTTTTGTGCCACCCTGTCCCCTATCAATCCGCACGCATCCAAAATGTCCTCATCACCGCACTCCCACACCGCCCTAGGGCTGCCAAACCTCTTTACGAGGTAGTAAAACCGCTTAGCGCCTATGCCAGGTATACTGGACAACCATATCCAGTAGACCTTGTCCTCAATATCCTCCACCACAATTCTCCTCCATACAAACCGACTTTTTCATCTCTTATGATACATTCGATACATTGGTCCGTCAAGCAATAGTTACCAACCCCCATTTTCCAGCTCGAATTTCTTGTCAAACTCTGGCAAACTGTGATAAAATTTTCCCTAAGAAACAGAGATAAAACGGTGGTAGAATTGAGCGCAACAACGGATACATGGTTTGAAGATATCAAATTTTGGAATATGGGATATGAACTGGTAGGGGGCGTTGATGAGGTGGGCCGTGGGCCGCTGGCCGGTCCCGTAGTGGCCGCCTGCGTCATTCTGCCAAAATGGGCCCTTATCGAAGGCATAGTAGGGTCCGGCACCGTCAGGGATTCCAAGCGGCTTTCACCCTTAAGGCGCCAACAGCTGTATGACACAATAATGTCTACAGCGGTTGCTGTGGGCATAGGCCGTGTAGAACCAGAAGAAATAGACAGGATCAACATACTCAACGCCGTGCGCAAGGCCATGGAGCAGGCAGTATTGACCTGCAATCCCCGTCCCGACTGTCTGCTTATAGACGCCCTTGTTCTCAAAAACTGCTCAATCCCGCAGTTCTCTCTGGTAAAAGGTGATGTACGCTCGCAGGCCATTGCCGCCGCATCCATAATCGCTAAGGTCACCAGAGACCGGGAAATGATGAGATGGGCTGAAGTTTATCCGCAATACGGCTTTGAAAAACACAAGGGATACGGCACCGAAGAGCATATAGAGAACATAAAGAGGTTTGGGCTATCTCCCATACACCGCAGAACCTTCTGCGAAAAATTTCTGAGCAGCCCACCTTTACAAAATTTATAACGCTATTGTGCGGACCAGTTTCACAGCCCCATAAATCGACGTGTGCCGCAGCTTCAAAGGGGGCATTGCAGAGATACCCTTATTTTCCCCCCAAACTTGAGAGACATGGTGTATCGCACCTTTTCAAATTTATAAACATACCCGCATAGCTCTTGGGGAAATGCCAAAATGAGCAGCCAGAAAGCGTGTAAGCAGCAATGGGAAAGGAGGCCTTTGAAGTTGAACAGAAAAGCACTCGGCAGGTGGGGTGAGGAAAGGACAGCAGAATACCTGCGCGATAAAGGCTTAAATGTCCTAGAGCACAACTACCGTTGCCCTGTAGGAGAGATAGACCTCATAGCACAGCAAGATGGCACTTTGGTATTTGTAGAGGTAAAAACCAGGCGCAGCTTGGGCTTTGGCTTACCAGCCGAATCGGTGACCTTTAAAAAGCAAAAGAAATACTTTAAAATAGCACAGTATTACATGAAAGAGAAGGGGATAAAAAACTCTAGCTGCCGATTTGACGTGGTAGAAGTGATGATAAGCCGTGATGGCTCATACCACTTTAACCACATCACCAATGCCTTTTGAACAAAGAGGGCTGTATTTGACTAGATTTTACCATTTCTCTTTAACTTCAATTCCCTTATCCGGCCTCGCCTTTTACTAAGCATTACCTCGCTTTGTTCATTCCGGAGTTTTTGTGTTGATGTAATCGCACAATTTTTGTATAATAATATTAGCCAATGCGAATAATATTTTTTGTACAAATCGAAAGGGGGTTGGCGTATGATAATAACAGCCACAGAGTTTAAAAACAATATCGGTAAATATTTAGCCCTTGCTGCTAAAGAGGATATATATATCACTAAAAACGGCAAAAAAATTGCAAAGCTTATAAGTATCAAGCAAGATAAAATTGAGATGGCAAAGTCGCTGTTTGGTATATTACCCGCTGACATAACGCTGGAACAAGCCAGAAGGGAGCGGCTGAGACGTCATGAACGTATTGATTGACACCAATGTGATACTTGACGCCATGCTTTCCCGCTCCCCTTTTAACGAAGCCGCACAAAAACTGTTTATTATGGCTGCTGAAGAAAAGATCAACGCATACATTACAGCCAATTGCATTACGGATATATATTATATTCTGCAAAAATACTTACATGACGCCACAAGATGCAAAGAAGAGCTGCGGAAACTCTTTACGCTTTTCAATATTATGGATATCACCGTCTCTGACTGTAGAAGAGCTCTCGAGCTACCTATTAACGATTATGAAGATGCACTGCTTGCCGCATGTGCCAAACGTAGGAAAATCGAATACATCATCACCCGGAACGTTAAGGACTTCAATAATTCCCCCGTCAAAGCAGTTTCTCCTGACGATTTTCTGCGGCTTTTACTGGCGTAACCTTCTCTTTCCCAGTTTATAAGCGTTTTCCGACCAATCGAGTATATTTCTTTTACCATTTTGCATTACTATCTTCAACGATATAACCTCCTTGCCCATGCCGAGATTTGTTAGGTATCTTCTTAGAGAATCTTAGAGAACCCTTTTTTAAAAAAGATGGTGCAAAATTTCAGAATCAATGGTAATATATTGTATTGGGCCATTCCTCATCCCTCCTGTTGGTTATTTTTTAGGCCATAAGGCGCTATTGGCAGAAGATGCGGGCAAGTCTCCAGTAGAACTCCCGCAGGTGGAAAGAGATATCGCATATGGAAAGAAAACAGGTAGAGCAGTTACTGCACATAGCCACCTCCCATTTTATTTCGGAATGCATACAGCGGGACCTGTATGTATGTTCCTGCGGGTGGAGTGCACAGTCGGACGTAAACGGTGCGCTGAACATTTACGAGAAGGCATATAAGGTATCTCCCGTGAAGGGGAGTAGTGGCCGTGTGGCGCGGCCCGCGGTTGTGTCATACCACCTGGGATGGCATGGCGTCGCCGAGCCGAAGCACGAGGGTAACCTTATATGTGCATCCGCTTGAGGATGCCCCTCAATGAATTGAGGGGAGGACGTCACGTAATTGATATAATAATAGCAAAGACGGGTGAATCGAATGGAAGAAGCGAAAAAGAGCGAATGGGCGGAGTGGCTTCAGTCCATTGTTACAGCACTGCTACTCGCATTTTTATTGCGCATGTTCGTGTTTGACGTTGTGCTGGTAGAAGGGTCATCCATGCACCCTACCCTGGAATCAGGCGATCGGCTCATTGTGCTCAAGCTGAGTTACAAGTTCGGGCACCCTGAACGAGGGGACATTGTGGTGTTTAAAAATCCCGACAACCCTCGTGTAAACTATATAAAGAGGGTAATAGGGATTGAGGGTGATACTGTAGAGATAAAAGACGGCAAAGTGTATGTAAATGGTAAGGCATTGGTAGAGCCATACATCGCCGAGCCGACCATAGGGGAGTATCCCAAGACTGTGGTACCTGAGGGTACCATATTTGTAATGGGGGATAACCGGAACTTCAGCCGCGACAGCAGGAATTCCCACGTAGGTTTTATACCTATGCAAAATGTCATAGGTAAAGCAAAAATAAGGATATGGCCTGTATGGGCTGTAACAATATTTAAATGAAGGGGAGACAACATGAGTCGGCACATTCACTGGTATCCGGGCCATATGAGCAAAGCCAAACGGGTCATCCAGGAGAATATTAAGCTTGTAGACCTGATCATCGAGGTGCGCGATGCCCGTGTTCCAAGAAGCAGCACTAATCCCGAGTTTGTGGCCCTTTGCAAGAATAAACAGCGGTTGATACTTCTCAACAAGAAAGATCTGGCTGACCCTATTATGACCCAGCGCTGGGTCGATTTTTTTAAGAGCCAGGATTTGTGGGTAGAAGCTGTCAACTGCCTTGATATGAACGATGTAAACCAGCTGAGAAAAAGCATAATACAGTTTGCTGAAGAAAAGCGAAAGCTTATTTACCAGCAGAAGGGAATCCACAAAACGACAAGGGCGATGGTGGTGGGAATACCCAATGTGGGTAAATCCACCGTGATTAACGGTTTAGCCAAAAGTGCCAAGGCTAAGGTGGGTGACAAACCTGGCATAACACGTGGAAAACAATGGATAAGAGTCCATCCTTATGTGGAGTTTCTCGACACCCCTGGGCTTTTATGGCCCAGAGCAGAAGACCAAACAGCTATGCTGCACCTGGCATACATAGGCTCCATCAGCGATGACGTAATAGATATGGTAGAAGTGGCTGTAAAATTTATCGATACATTGAGAGACCTGTATCCTCAAGCAATTCAAAACAGGTATGGTATTGAGAACATAGAGGGCATGGACGGCTATAGCGTGCTGGAAGCCATATGCTTGAGCCAGAAGTGGATTCGTACCGGCGGCAATCCGGATGTGGACAGAGGAGCCAGACAGCTGCTTGGGGATTACCGCGCCGGCAGGCTGGGGGCATTAACGCTGGAGGCACCGTAAATTTCACTGCAGCCAAAATCTACGGTCTAGTTTCCTGTACTGTATGGCTTCAGCCAGGTGATGGTCCTCTATATTACGGCACCCTTCCAGGTCTGCTATGGTTCTAGCGACTTTCAGTATCCTGTCATATGCCCGCGCACTTAGGTTAAGCGATGTAAAAGCCTGGCGCAACATCTTTTTTTGAGCGCTGTTTAAAGCGCAGTATTTTTCCACCAACCTGGAATTCAGCTGGGCATTATAAAATATGCCTTCGCCTTTGTAGCGTTCAAGTTGGATTTGTCGTGCCTTGTTTACCCTCTCCCTTATCGTCTTGGAGGTTTCGGGTGTCCGATGGCCGACAAGCTCTTCAAATGGTATGGGCGGAACTTCTATTTGAATGTCAAATCTATCCATAAGCGGTCCTGATATCCTGCTTAAGTACCTGTTTATTTGCATTGGTGTGCAAGTGCATTCCTTGGAGCTGTCACCGAAGAATCCACAGGGGCAGGGATTGGCTGCGCCAATAAGGGTGAAAGAAGCTGGAAACACGGCTGTGCCGTTGGATCGCGATATGGTTACCTTGCCGTCTTCCAGCGGCTGTCGTAGCGCCTCAAGTACATCCCTTTTAAACTCTGGCAATTCATCCAAAAACAATACGCCATGGTGGGCCAAACTGATTTCGCCCGGCTTGGGAAGCTTGCCACCGCCTATCAACGCAGCCGCCGAGATTGTGTGGTGGGGCGCACGGAAAGGCCGCACTCTTATGATACCGTCAGATGCTTCAAGTAGCCCAGCAGCGCTGTATATCTTTGTGATTTCCAGAGACTCCTCGTAGGTGAGCTCTGGTAGTATCGACGGCATCCTTCGAGCCAGCATGGTCTTGCCTGAGCCGGGTGGCCCAATCATGATCACGTTATGGCCCCCGGCCGCCGCAATCTCCAGCGCACGCTTTGCACCTTCTTGGCCCTTTACATCGGCAAAGTCCTCCATTGCTTTATGAACATCATAACTGCCCAAGTAGTGCGATTTTTTATAAGGCGTTATGGTGGTTTCACCCCTGAAAACAGATACAAGCTCATTTAAAGAGCTCACCGCGTAGACATCTATTTCCTCTACATGGCTTGCTTCTGGAGCGTTGTGGGGTGACAGAACCACGCTTGGAATTTGGTCCTTCACTGATAAAAGTGCAGGGAGCACACCGTGTATGGGCCTTATGCTTCCATCAAGCGAAAGTTCGCCCAGGAAGATACTGTGCGCAAGTGGATGATATGGAATCTGACCTGTCGCCAGCAGTATTGATACGGCAATGGCCAAATCATAGGCCGGCCCTTCTTTTTTGGTATCTGCAGGTGCAAGGTTAACGGTGATGCGCTTTACAGGAAATTCAAGACCGCTGTTTTTTATTGCCGCCCTAACGCGTTCTTTGGATTCTTTTACAGCGGTGTCAGGCAACCCCACGATGTCAAATGTCGGAAGCCCGTTGGATATATCTACCTCTACCTCTATGATGTAGCCATCTATTCCAAACAGGCCTGCGCTTTTTACTTTGGCAAGCAAGGAGATCCTCCTTTGCTAATACCTCAAATAACTATATCGATCAATATTTTACCATATTAATACAAATGGAGTCAAAAAATTTATGTGACGCTGCCAAATCCTCTTCAACACCCATACAAAGCAATATGGGACTGTTGACAGTCCCATATTTGCCCAAAGATTAGAAACCTTTTTCCTTGATTTTAGTAGCCTTACCTACCTTTTTCCTCAAATAGAACAGCTTAGCTCTGCGCACTTTACCTTTTCTGATGACTTCGATGTGGTCAATCATGGGAGAGTGCAGTGGGAATGTTCGCTCAACGCCCACGCCGTAGGAAACCCTCCGCACAGTAAAGGTCTCCCTTATCCCGCCGTTCTTCTTTTGTATGACAACCCCTTCAAATGCCTGTAGTCTCTGGCGATTGCCCTCAACCACTTTGACATATACTCTAACGGTATCCCCAACGTTAAACTCGGGAATATCCTTCCTCATCTGTTCACTCTCTATAGCCCTTATGATGTCCATCTCCTTCCTACCTCCTTTCCGCTACGCGTAACTTCATTGTGCACAACAAGTCATACGAATTCACAAGCCTGCCAAACCGTGGATCACTTATATCTCCCACGTAACAGGACGTGGGTACACTGGTTATTTTTCCACAACGTCCATTATATAGCACACAGGCTTTAATTAGCAATACTCATTTCGTATGCTGGGAGCGTCCCATCTCCTCTTTTATCTCTTCAAGAAGCTCCAGCTCGTACGACGACAATTCAGCTTTTTCCAAAAGGTCAGGCCTTTTCTTTAGCGTGTTTCTAAGGCTTTCCTTCAGCCGCCAACGGCGTATTTCCTGGTGGTTACCCGACAGCAGAACATCCGGCACAGTGTAGCCTTCATACTCGTAAGGCCTGGTATACTGTGGGTATTCCAGCAGACCCCTGGAAAAAGATTCGTCCTGGGTAGATTCCGGGTTGCCAAGTACGCCGGGTATCAATCGCGCCACGCAGTCGATGAGCACCATGGCAGGGAGTTCCCCGCCGGTAAGGACGTAATCCCCTATGGAGATTTCCATGTCTACAAACTTATCAATGACCCTTTGGTCTATTCCTTCATAATGACCACATATGACCACCAGGCGATGCTCTCTTGACAGCTGCTTTGCCAGGTCCTGATTGAGTACCTTTCCCTGTGGGGACATCAGTATTACCTTGGGCTTGCTGTCCTGACAAGTTCCCAACACATGATACAGAGCATCAAACAAAGGCTGAGGAGCAAGTATCATCCCCTGACCCCCACCATATGGGTAATCGTCCACCTGCCTGTGTTTGTTTTTTGCAAAGTCCCTTATGTTGTATAAATTTACCTCAAGCAGGCCTTTTGCGATAGCCCTCCCTATAATGCTGCTGGACAGCATGGGAGCAAACATCTCAGGAAAAAGGGTGAGGACATCAATCTTCATCCGGCAACAGCCCTTCCAGCTCCTCATCGTTTACCACTATCTTACCGTTTTCAACATCCACATCCACCACAACCCTCTTCAGTGCAGGTATCAACACCTCTTCTCTGTCCCTCACCACGTAAACATCGTTGCTGCCGGTATGCAACACGCTGGTGACATATCCCAGAAAGCGCCCAGCACAGGTCTCCACGCGGCAGCCTATAATGTCAGCGATATAATAAGTATCCTCCGGCAAAGGCCGTGCCTGTTCCCTGGAAATCCACAGGTACTCACCGCGAAGGGTTTCGGCCTGGTTTCTGTCCTCAAACCCTTCAAGTTTGAGTATCACAAAATTCTTTATATACTTCCTACCCTGGACTTTGACAGGTATATACCTGTTTCCCCGTTTTAAAAACACCTCATCAAGGTCCTCAAACCTGTACATATCATCGGTGAGCGGCTCCACCTTTACCTCGCCTTTGATGCCCTGAGGTTTTGTCACATACCCCACCGAAAGGTACTTGCGCACAGGCATTACTTAGAAACCTCCTGACTACGCTTTAAGCCATCATATAATCTCAACTATGACTTTCTTTCCTTCTTTCACAGCCGCCGCTTTCACAATGGTGCGAATAGCTTTGGCAATGCGCCCCTGTTTACCAATCACCTTGCCCATATCCTCGGGGGCAACCTTGAGCTCAATGATTATCGACTGCTCGCCGCGCACCTCGTTTACGCTCACCTGATCAGGATTATCTACAAGAGATTGGGCAATGAACTTTACCAGCTCTCCCATCTTGCAAGCACCTCCATAGCATTATGTTGTTGTGTCCAATAAATTAGTAACCCAGCCTGTTTAAGTACCTTATATTATAGCACTCCACACTTTTTCAGAAGAGCCCTCACCGTGTCGGTGGGCTGAGCACCCTTTTTCAACCAGGCTTGCGCTTTTTCCACATCGATCTTGACCTCTGCCGGGTCGCTGAGCGGGTTATAATACCCGATCTCTTCTATAAATCTACCATCGCGCGGAGACCTCGAATCGGCTACCACCACTCTATAATGGGGCGTTTTCTTGGCACCCATTCTCTTGAGCCTTATCTTTACGGCCACAGTCTCACCTCCGTTCCTTGCGGCTTTTTTTATATATTGCTACCGGCAACCTGCCCACATCACAGGTAGCCAGTTGCTTGCCAAACACAATAAACCGGAAAGCCATTTGCTCTATAACTTGGTATCATAGAAACGGGAACCTGAACCTTCCTCGTTTCATAGCCTTCTCTATGTTTGACATCTGCTTCATCATCTGCCTGAATTGTTCAAAGGATTTAAGCAATCTATTGACATCCTGTATGGTGGTACCGCTGCCCATGGCGATACGCTTTTTGCGGCTGGCGTTGATGATGGACGGATTACGCCTCTCCTCACGGGTCATTGACTGGATTATGGCTTCAGCTTTAATAAGCTCCTTCTCGTTAAGCGCTCCCGCCGCCGACAGCTTTTGCACATCAACGCCCGGCAGCATACCTATGATATCGGTAAGAGACCCCATCTTTTTAATCTGTTGTAGCTGGTCCAGAAAGTCCTCCAAGGTGAACTGCTGCTCCCTGAGCTTCTTCTCCAGCTCCTGGGCCTTCTTCTCATCGATGGAAGCCTGAGCTTTTTCTATCAAGGTAAGTATATCGCCCATGCCCAGAATGCGCGATGCCATGCGATCAGGATGGAACGGCTCCAGGTCATCCAGCTTTTCACCGGTCCCAACAAACTTGATGGGCTTGCCCGTAACAGCCTTTATGGACAGTGCAGCACCCCCGCGGGTATCCCCATCCAGCTTTGTCAGTATAACTCCATCCAGGCCCAGCCTTTCATCAAAACTTTTGGCCACATTTACGGCATCCTGGCCCGTCATGGCATCCACCACTAAAAGTATCTCATGGGGCTTTACCTGGGATTTAATCCTAGAAAGCTCCTCCATCAGCTCCTCATTTATGTGAAGCCTTCCCGCGGTGTCTATTATCACAACATCCCGCTGTTCCTTTTTGGCAAACTCCACCGCTTCCCTGGCAATTTGAACGGGGTCGATCTGCCCGCGTTCAAATACCGGTACCCCCACTTTTTGGCCCACTACCTGTAGCTGTTTGATGGCTGCAGGTCGGTATATATCACAGGCTACCAACAGAGGATTTTTCCCCTGTTTTTTAAAATACCCCGCCAGCTTACCGGCCGTTGTGGTCTTCCCTGAACCTTGCAGCCCCACCATCATTATCACCGTAGGTGGATTGGGCGCCATGTTGACCTTGCTCTGCGTGCCGCCCATCAGAGCTGTCAGCTCTTCATTGACTATCTTTATGACCTGCTGGCCCGGAGTTAAGCTCTGCATGATCTCCTGGCCAACAGCCCTTTCGGTAATTCTCTTTATAAGGTCCTTTACCACGACGAAATTTACGTCGGCCTCCAAAAGCGCCAATCTCACATCGCGCATGGCCTCTTTAACGTCTTTTTCGCTGAGCTTACCCTTCCCCGTCAGCTTCTTCAAGGCCGCCTGCAATTTCCCCGTCAGCCCTTCAAACGCCATTTTCCAACCTCCCGATCCACGTATCGCCCAATTCTACCAGCCTTTGCTTTAAGTTCATCAGCCTCTGTTTTATCTCGCCAGGCGACTCTGCAAAGCTCTCGTCCGGCAGCTGGCATATGTACTCCAGCTCCCTTATAGCCTGACACATTTTATCCTCAAACGCCGTCCATCGCCTGTAATAGTTCAATTTCTTGTCCAGCGCGTACAGCGCCTGCTCTCCCCTTTTGATCAGGTCATGGACGCCCTGCCTGCTTATATTGTGCATCTCGGCAATCTCACCTAGAGAGAGGTCGTAGTTGTAATAGAGGTCAAGCACATCCCTCTGCCTGGGCGTCAAAAGCCCGCCGTAAATATCCAGCAACAAGGCCACCTTGGCTAACTTCTCCATACATCCACCCGCTGTAAAGTACTTGTGCTTTACAGCGAAATATTATACCCCACTTCCTCACATAAAACAAGTGCTTTTTTGTGAACCACCTACCGCTTATATTCTTTGTTAAAAATTCCATACAAACTTTTGCGTTATACCGGCCTTAAGCTTCCTCAAACAGAGCCTCTACAAAGGCTTGGGCATCAAATGGTTGCAGGTCATCCATCCCTTCGCCCACGCCTATAAATCTTATGGGAATGCCCATCTCAGACTTGATGGCTATTATGATACCGCCCTTCGCCGTCCCATCCAGCTTTGTAAGTATGATGCCCGTCACATTGACCTTTTCCTTAAACATCTTTGCCTGGGAAAGTGCATTTTGGCCGGTGGTGGCATCAAGCACCAGGAAAACCTCTTTGTGGGCTTCCGGATACTCCCGGTCAATTACCCTATTTATCTTTTCAAGCTCGTTCATGAGGTTCTTCTTGGTGTGCAGCCTCCCAGCGGTATCGCATATCACCAGGTCCATGCCCCTCGACTTTGCAGCCTGCACGGCATCGAACACCACTGCAGCAGCATCAGCCCCTTCGGTATGGCGCACAATCTGGCAGCCCACCCGGTTTGCCCACACCTCAAGCTGTTCTATGGCAGCGGCACGGAATGTGTCCCCTGCTGCCATGAGCACTCTCTTGCCCTGGGTTTGGAACATATAGGCCAGTTTGCCTATGGTAGTAGTCTTCCCCACTCCATTGACGCCAACTACCAGAAAAACTGCCGGAAACCTCAAATTGAACTCCTCATGCTCGCCCAGCAGCGCCACTATCTCTTCTTTTAATACGGCCCGTACCCTCTGCGCCTCTTTTATCCTTTCCGCCTTGACGCGCTCTCGAACCTTCTCCATCAGCTTAGCGGTGGTGCTAACTCCCACATCTGCAAGTATCAGCAGTTCCTCAAGCTCGTCAAACAGCTCATCATCCACCTCATTGTGGTATTTAAACAGCTGGTCCATCTTCTCGGTTATATTCTGCCGCGTCTTGCTCAAACCTTCCTTCAGCCTGCTAAAAAAGCCTCTTTTCTCCATTTGTGCCAACTCCCCTTCATTTGCCTTGTGTAGTAAACCATTAACTGGCTTTGTCAAGCCGTACAGAAACCAGCTTGGATACCCCTTTTTCCTCCATGGCTATGCCATAGAGGGCATCAGCCACCTCCATGGTAGGCCTCCTGTGAGTGATTATTATAAACTGGGTATGGCGTGAGAACTCCTTTATAAACCGCCCAAGGTTAGCCAGATTGGCCTCATCCAGAGCGGTGTCGATCTCGTCCAAAACGCAAAACGGCGTAGGCTTTCTCTTCAATATAGCAAAAAGCATGGCTATAGCCGTAAGGGCTTTTTCTCCACCTGAGAGCAAAGACAGGCTTTGCAGCTTTTTACCCGGTGGCTGAGCCACAATGTCTATGCCGCACCCCAGCACATCATCTTCGTTCTCCAGTACCAGCCTGGCCACCCCTCCTCCAAACAGTCGCGAAAATACCTGCTGAAATTCATGGTTGATCAATTCAAACTCCTGGCGAAATCTCTCTTCCATCACCCTGGTTACATCCTGAATGACGTTGCTCAGGTTGCGCTTTGCCTCCACCAAATCGCGCCTTTGCGACTCCAAAAACTCAAACCTCTCCTTTATACGCTTGTATTCATCTATGGCGCTCACATTAACCTGACCAAGCACCTGTATACTTTCCTTAATATTTTGAATTTCCTGGTTTATATTATTCAGCTTAAGGCCTTTATCCAAATAGGCAAGAGCACTGTTATAAGTTACCCCATATTCATTCCACATGTTATTTTGAAGGTTTTCCAGTTCCGCCTCTAGCCTGGACCTTTGCACCTCGAACCGGTGCTTTTTGTCTACTATCTCTTCAATAGTACCGGAAAGCCGTTTTATCTCGCTTTGTAGCTCTTCCAACCGCTTTAAAAGCCCTTCCCTTTCGCCTTCCATTCCCTTTAACACATCGCTTAGCTGCTCTGCCTCTTCTTTTAAGCTTTCAAGCGCCCCAGAATGCTGCTCAATTTCATCCAGGCAACGCCTTATCTGCTGCCGATTGTCTTCCATCAAATCCCGCTTTTTAGCAATACCTTCTTGTCTTTGGGTTATATCAGCCTCAAGCTGACTTATACGCTGCTTTAAATTTTCAGCGCTAAGCTCAAGGGTTGTTAGATCAAGCCGCAAATCGGCAATGCGCTTTTCCAGCTCTTCCTTGCTCTCACCAAGGCTCTTGAAGCTAGATTCAATAGCCTCAATGGCGCAACGAACGCCTGCGCTTTCCTTCTCCAGCTGCGAAATCTCTTTAAGCCCACCTTCAATAGAAGCCTCAACTCGCTTTAATTCGCTTTCCAGCCCCTTTTGCTCCTCCTCAAGCCTTCTGACCTCTTCTTCTAGCTTCAAGAGCTGGGCTGTTGCATGGTGCAGCCTTTCCTCCTGGGCCGCCTTGGCCAGCTCGAGGCTGTGTGCCTCTTTGTTGAGTTGGTCCAGCTGCCGCTCCAGCTGGGCATACCGCTGTTCGAGCGCCCTCAACCTATCCTGTTCATCGGCTATGCCACGCTCCTGTTGAAAGATAGCCTCCTTAAGCTCGGCTATTTCCCTTTTTCGGCTCAATATACCCGTGCTTTTAGCAGTACCGCTGCTTCCCCCCGTTATGGACCCACCGGGATGCAGCACATCGCCTTCAAGGGTCACTATCCTGAAGGAGTACGAATACTTTCTAGCCATGGCAATGGCCTGATTAAGCGTCCGGGCAACAACCACTCTACCCAACAGATACTCAATCACCTTAGAGTATTTGGGGTCAAATTTGACCAACTCGGAGGCTATGCCTATGCACCCGTCAAGTTCCAGAGCGTCCATTTCGTGCTCGTTGAGGGTCCTGGGCTGTATAGAGGTCAGCGGCAAGAAGGTGGCGCGGCCATAGCCATTTTCCCGCAAAAACTCTATTATGTACTGCGCATCCTCTTCGGTTTCAGTCACTATATGCTGAAGGCTACCGCCCAACGCCGTCTCAATTGCCAGTTCATACTCCTGTGGCACCTCTATAAGGTCGGCCACCACCCCACACAAACGCTCAGCCAAAGCCTGATCACGCTTGCAGACTTCAAAGACCTTACGCACGCTCTTGCTGAAACCTTCGTAAGCCTCATCCATATCCTTCAGCAGAGCAAATCTGGACCTCATGCCCTCAAGATTTTGCCTTTTTATTTGAAGAAGGTTGCGCCGCTCAGCCATCTCCACCTTCAGGTCATTTAATATTCTTTTTACCTCTTCTCTGCGCTGAAGCACGCCCTGGCTCTCTGATATTATGGAGCTTAGGCTTTCTCTCGTCCGCCTTTGGCTTTCCAGCAAGGCTTCTTTCTGCTCAAGCCTTGAACGTATAAGTCGCTCAGTATTGCTGTACTTCTCCTCTAGGTTTTCCTTCAACGTTCGATACCGGGTTATGCTGTTTTTGCATTCTGCCAGCCTGTCCAATACCTGTGCAGCAGCACCACGCCGTGCATCCAGCTCCCGCTGCTTTGAAAGTAGCTCCTCGTTGATGTGCGCAAGCTCTAAAGCAAGCCTTTCAATATGTCCCTTTTTCTCTTCAACGGCCCTTTCCAGATTTGCAAGCTGCTCAATGCAGGCATTCCTTTCAGAGACGCTGCGATTAACATACAACCCCTCTTCTTGTATCTCCTTTTCAAACCGCTCATTGTCCTTCTGATACTGGCTTATCCTTTGCTCCAGCAACTGGATGCGCCCTTTGACTTTTTCCATCTCCTGAGCAAGGGCATATCGCCGTTTCACCAGCTGTTCAGCCTCTTTTTGCTTCCCTTCCAGCTCCTGCTGCAGCCTCAACCTCTCTTTCTCAAGCCGTTCCACATGCTGTCGGTGAAATGATATGTCACCTTCCAGCAAATGTATTTCATCATCAATCTCCCTCAACCTTGACACATACCTGTCATACTGTTGAATGAATCTGTTGACCTCCAGCAGCTTCAGCCGTTCCCGTAGGTTTAAGTACTGCTGTGCCACCTTGCTTTGGGCTTCCAAAGGCTTCAGCTGCTGGCCAAGCTCAGCCAATATGTCCTCTATGCGGGTTATATTTTCCTCGGTCTTTTCAAGCTTTTTTTGTGCCTCCTCCTTGCGTAGCTTGTACTTCATTATGCCGGCAGCTTCCTCGAATATGCCGCGCCTTTCTTCGACATGCATGCTGAGCAGCTCTTCCACTCTGCCCTGGCCAATGATGGAATAGCCCTCTTTGCCTATGCCGGTATCCACAAACAGCTCTACTACATCTTTTAAACGGCACGGCGTGCGGTTTATGTAATACTCGCTTTCACCCGACCGAAAAACCCGCCGGGTGATCGACACCTCGGAGTACTCTGTAGGCAATGTGCCATCCGAATTGTCCAATACAAGGGTAACCTCTGCAAAGCCCAGAGGCTTTCTGGTCTGGGCCCCAGAAAATATCACATCTTCCATCTTGCCGCCGCGCAAGGACTTGGCGCTCTGTTCGCCCAGAACCCAGCGTATGGCATCGGCTATGTTGCTCTTGCCGCTGCCATTGGGCCCCACTATAGCGGTTATACCTTTGTCAAACTCTATGCACACCCTGTCAGCAAAGGACTTAAAGCCATATATTTCCAAACGTTTCAGATGCAAAACCTCACACCTCTTTATTTGCCCATATCTTCTAAAGCTTTCTGGGCAGCGTGCTGCTCGGCCTCCTTCTTACTCCTGCCCACGCCTTCCCCTAGCAGCTTGTCGCCGTGATACACCTGTGCGATGAATATCTTCTGGTGGTCAGGCCCTGAATCCCGTACAATTCTATATTCGATGGCTTTATCCGACTCCCTTTGCAAAACCTCCTGCAGGTCGGTCTTGTAATCTCTGATCCCCTTACCGGTTAATGCATCATCAATAAATCCTGCTAGGTTTTTCAGCACAAATTTCCTGGCCTGCTCCAGCCCACCGTCTAAAAAGATGGCAGCTATAACCGATTCAAAAGCGTCTGCCAGGATGGAATCCCTGTCTCGCCCACCCGTGCGCTCCTCTCCTTTACCGAGTAGCATCCGCTGCCCCAGGCCAATACGTCTAGCAGCTTTTGCCAGGCACGCTTCCGACACCACCAGCGCCTTTATCTTTGTCAAGCTGCCTTCAGTAAGCTCAGGAAAATTGGTATACAGATATTCGCTTATCACCAAACCCAAAACCGAGTCGCCTAAGAACTCCAGCCTCTCGTTGTGCTGTAAGCCCCCACCTCGCTCGTTGGCATACGAGCTGTGCGTCAACGCTACGTCAAGCAATTGTATATTATCAAACTCATATTCCAAGTTGCTCTCAAACTCTTTCAACTGGCATTCCCTGTCTCGGGGCAACATACCTTTCTCCTTTCGAAGACCATATGGAAAAACATAGTGAAGCCGGTCTACCTCTATGCTAGATTATATTGTCAACAAATAGTTTGTCAAGCAAAAAAAAATAGAGCCAGAGGGCTCTATTCTATGGGTGAATGGAAATCTATTTTATTCATGATATCTCTTCATCAGTATGCAGGCGTTATGCCCGCCAAAGCCAAACGAATTGGACATGGCATACTCAATCTCCCATGGCCTCCCCTGATTGGGCACATAATCTAAATCACAGTCGGGGTCGGGGGTAGTATAGTTGATGGTTGGCGGGACAAACTGGTGTACAATCGATTTTACCAGCGCCACAGCCTCCACTCCACCCGCCGCCCCCAGAAGATGGCCCGTCATGGATTTGGTGGAGCTTACCGCCAGTTTGTAAGCGTGCTGCCCAAACACATTCTTTATGGCCATGGTCTCAAACTTGTCGTTGTAAGGTGTGGAAGTACCATGAGCGTTTATATAGCTCACCTGTTCGGGCGATACCCCGGCACTCTCCAAAGTGAGTTTCATGGCCCTTGCTGCCCCTTCGCCCTCAGGCGCCGGAGCAGTTATATGGTATGCATCATCGGTGGAGCCATATCCCACCACCTCGGCCAAAATTCTAGCTCCTCTCTTCTGCGCGTGTTCCAGGCTCTCCAAAATCAGTATCCCCGCACCTTCGCCCATCACAAACCCGTCTCTGTCCTTGTCAAACGGGCGACAGGCAGCCTTTGGGTCGTCATTTCTGGTGGACAGCGCCTTCATGGAACAAAAGCCGGCCAGAGCAATCCTAGTAATGGGCGCTTCACTGCCCCCTGTGATCACCACATCAGCATGGCCATAGCGTATGGCATTAAAAGCCTCCCCAATGGCATGGGTTCCTGAGGCACAAGCGGTCACCACCGTACAGTTAACGCCCTTAGCCCCCACCATGATTGCCAGCTGCCCTGCTGCCATATTGGCGATCATCATGGGCACCAGGAACGGGCTTATCCTGCCGGGTCCCTTTTGCATCAGCACCTCGAACTGCTCCTCCAGCGTCTGAATGCCCCCAATGCCGGTACCCAGTATGATCCCAAAGCGCTCCTTGTCGATTTGATCCAAATTGAGCTGCGCATCCTGTATAGCCATAAAAGCCGCTGCCACCGCAAACTGCGTGAACCTGTCCATTCGCTTGGCCTCTTTCTTGTCCATGTAATTTTCGGGCTTAAAGTCCTTCACGGTAGCAGCGATCTGCGTAGGAAATTCGCTCACGTCAAATTCAGTGATCCTATCAACTCCGCTTTGACCATTACAAAGGGCAGTCCAGAAGTCGTCTACAGTATTGCCGATGGGGGAAATAACTCCCAAGCCGGTTACTACAACTCTTTTCACAAACACACCTCCTTGAAACTTACGACATTACTTCCACCTTTGAAGAAGGTGGGCTTCCCTCTCACCAAAGAAATCTTATGCTGACTAGAGATTACTCCCTAGCACCTATGCAAAGTCCGTCCTTTTTAAGAAACTTCAATCAAGGCTGATCGATTCTATAAGATAAACTGCACATCATCCTACCGGTGAACTGACCCCACCTACAGAAAGATGGCTTCCTGTTTCCCACAATATTACCTGCAAAGCAGGCCTTACATATTCTCTACCTGCTTGAATCAAGGTATTTCTCTCCCAGTTATCACCAATTCATCTCCCTGAAAGATGAGAGACTTCTTGGCAGTTTGATAAAAGTAGGTTTCCTGGGCTTAAACTCATGATTGCATAAAAGTTTAAATATATAAATTTATAAATGAGTCCGAAAAAGCCTTTAATATTAAATGTGGGTTCCCCATTTTGTGGGGAACCCGCTTTATATTACTCTTTTGAATGAGCCTTGATGTACTCCACCACATCCCCCACCGTGGAGATCTTTTCGGCATCCTCATCGGGAATTTCCATGTCAAACTCCTCTTCCAAAGCCATGATGAGCTCAACGATGTCCAGAGAATCCGCTCCCAGGTCATCGATGAATTTGGACTCCAAGGTGACCTCCTCAGCATCAACCCCCAGCTGCTCAACGATTATGTCCCTAACCTTTTCAAAAATCATCCTTTTCACCTCCCTTCAACGTTCAAACTCTGTGCTGCATTTGTTGCTCCACATATGCTACATTTGTTAGTCCAACCTGTGGTACTATTTAACTTTGTGCACTGTAAGCAGTCATATTACTATGACAAGTATATTATGATTGCTTTTAATACCAATCATATTACATTATCATTCCACCGTCAACATGTATTACCTGCCCCGTTATATACTGGCTTTTGTCGGACGCCAAAAAACCCACCACATAAGCCACGTCCATCGGATCCCCGTATCTTCCCAAAGGGATTTGCTTGAGCATCTCCTGCTTCACCGACTCGGGCAGTGCGGCTGTCATGTCTGTCTCTATAAACCCCGGGGCCACAACGTTCACCTGAATGTTGCGCGGTGCCAGCTCCCTGGCTATCGCCTTAGAAAAGCCGATGACCCCTGCTTTTGCCGCAGCATAATTGGCCTGACCTGCATTGCCGGCTACACCCACCACAGACGATATGTTTATTATCTTTCCCCTGCGCTTTTTAATCATGATTTTAGCCGCTGCTTTGGAGCAGTTGTACACCCCTTTCAGGTTGGTGTCCAGCACGGCATCCCAGTCCTCCTGCTTCATCCTGATGAGCAGCCCATCGCGGGTAATCCCCGCATTGTTGACCAGTATATCAAGGTCACCAAACTCCTCCAATACCCTCTCAAACATGGCCTCTACTTCCTGCGGATTTGATACATCGGCTTTAACCGCAATCGCCCTACCGCCTTTCTCTTGTATGGCCTCCACCACCTCAAGTGCTCGCTGCTCAGAGCTTGAGTAGTTGACGGCCACCTGTGCTCCCAGCTCCGCTAGATACAGGGCAATGGCACGGCCAATTCCCCGTGAGGCACCGGTCACAAGGGCTGTTTTCCCTTCCAGTTCCATCACATCAACCCCTCCAGATCTTTCAGTGTGGCTTCCAGGGACTTTAGGTCTTCCACATTGTATCCCTTGACCTCACCGGAAATCTTCTTCAAAAAGCCATTAAGCACTTTACCCGGTCCTACCTCGATAAATACCTCTATCCCCTGGCTTAGCATATACCTGACGCTGTCCTCCCACCTTACAGGGCTGCTTACCTGCTCAACCAGCAGCTTGCGTATGTGCGCCGCATCTCGCACCGGAAGTGCCTCTACGTTGGATATAACAGGAATCTCCGGGTCTTTGATGTTTATTTTATCAAGCTCTTTTTGTAGGGCCTTGCCAGCCGGCTTGAGCAGCGAACAGTGGAATGGCGCGCTCACCGCCAAGGGCACAGTTCTCTTGGCACCCATCTCTTTGGCTATGGCACAGGCTTTCTCCACAGCAGCGACATGACCCGATATAACGATTTGACCCGGGCAGTTGTAGTTTGCAGGCTCCACAACTCCCACATCCGAAGCCAGCCTGCAGCACTCCTCCACCTTTTCTCGCTCAAGGCCCAACACAGCAGCCATGGTACCCTGACCCAAGGGCACCGCCTGCTGCATGAACTGTCCCCTTTTCATGACCAGAGGAAGAGCATCTTCAAAGGTTATAGAGTTTGCCGCCACCAAAGCGCTATACTCGCCCAGGCTGAGCCCCGCCACCATCTCGGGATAAACGCCATGCTTTTGAAGCACCCTCATGGCAGTCACGCTCACAAGGAGGATGGCCGGCTGGGTATTCTCGGTCTTCTTCAGCTCATCCTCGGGCCCTTCAAAGCATAGGCTTTTGATGCTCTTGCTCAGTATCCCATCAGCCTTATCAAACAGTTCTCTTGCTTCAGCATAGTTATCATACAGCTCTTTCCCCATGCCCACATACTGCGCTCCCTGGCCGGGGAATATAAAGGCGATCTTGTTTCCCATAAAATACCTCCTTTGTTTTCTATTATCACGGCTATCGTCCCTGAAGGCTATCACCCTTGAAAATCCTTGACTGTACTTTTTACCGATTTTGGCCGCCCATATCATGATGAAGGGTCATAATGAAATGTCATGGTTAAAATGTCATGGTTAAGGAACATATAGATAGTATGAAGGAACACGCCTATCTCAGTAGTTACACCGCCCATCTCGTGACTCAAGCACCAAAGCGCAACACACAATAATAGAATGATCGGTAATCAGTTATATCGCCCATTTCATGGCGCAGGCACCCCATGTGAGGCCGCCGCCAAACCCTACCATGACTATGTTGTCACCCTTCTTAATGCGCCCCAGCCTCACCGCTTCATCCAGCGCCACGGGTATGGATGCTGCCGACATGTTGCCGTAACGGTCAAGGTTTATATATACCTTATCCTCAGGGAGCTCAAGCCTCTTCCTTGCCGCCTCTATGATCCTTATATTGGCCTGATGGGGGATCAAGAAATCCACCTGCTCTTTTGTAAGCCCGGCTCTTTGCACCGCCTCTTCAGCCATGGTAGCCATGATCCGCACGGCAAACTTGAAGACCTCGCTGCCCTCCATGTGTATGTAATGCATCTCTCTTTCCACGGTCTCAAAGGATGGCGGCCGCCTTGAGCCCCCGGCCTCCAGCATGAGTAGTTCAGCCCCGCTGCCATCAGCTCCCAGGATCTGCGATAAAAAGCCATACCCTTCCTCCACCCGGCTCACTATAACCGCCCCTGCTCCATCGCCAAAAAGGACGCAGGTGTTGCGGTCCTTCCAGTTGACAAACTTGCTCAAGCACTCGGCACCGATCACCATCACATTTCGGTAAAGGCCAGTGGCTATAAACTGATTGGCCACAACTATTCCATATAAAAATCCGGCACAGGCAGCCTCCAGGTCAAAAGCTGCAGCATTGACCGCACCTATATTCCTTTGAACAAGGCAGGCAGTGGATGGGAAATGCATGTCTGGCGTCACAGTCGCAACTATGATCATGTCAATGTCTTGCGCAGAAAGATGTGCATTCTCGAGTGCCCTCTGTGCCGCTATTGTAGCCAGGTCGGATGTGGCAGTGTTTTGATCAGCGATGCGCCTCTCCCGGATACCCGTCCTTGTGACAATCCATTCATCAGAGGTGTCAACCATCTTTTCAAGGTCATGGTTGGTTATGACCTTTTCCGGCACATAGCTTCCCGTGGCAATTATGCCACCGTGAAACAGATTCCCCATTATTTGCCCTCCTCAGCCGACTTTACGTAATCACTTATATTGTCCAGCACGCTGTTCTGTATAAACAGCATGGCCTGGCGCACGGCATTCTTAATCGCCCTCGCATCTGAGCTGCCATGGGCCTTTATGACCCCGCCTCTTATGCCAAGGAGCGGAGCCCCACCGTGTTCGGCATAATCCATCCTGTTTTTGATCCTCTTAAACGCGGGCTTGAGAAGCATAGCCCCTACCTTGGTGACAGCATTTTTCGTGAGCTCCTCCTTAATCATCTGAAAAAGGCCCAGTGCCACGCCTTCGGTAAGCTTTAATATGACGTTGCCCACAAACCCGTCGCACACCAGGACGTCCACCACGCCTTCCAGCATATCCCGTGGCTCGACGTTGCCCACAAAATTGATGGACTTCTCAGCTTTGAGAAGTTTATATGCCTCTTTGGTCAGCTCGTTGCCCTTGGTCTCCTCCTGCCCTATGTTGACCAGTCCTACCGTAGGGCTTTTATACCCCATAACCTTCTCCATATATATGGAACCCATCACGGCAAACTGTACCAGGTTTTGCGGCTTGCACTCGGCATTGGCTCCCGCATCTATGAGCAGGGTACCTCTTTTCAAATTGGGTATCATGGGGGCAAGGGCCGGGCGGTCAATCCCTTTTATCCTGCCTGCTATAAGGAGCCCACCGGCCATCAAAGCCCCGGTATTGCCGGCCGAGACAAACACGGCCTTGGGGTCCTGCTTGAGCAGCTCAAACCCCTTTACCATGGACGAATCCTTCTTCGACCTTATGGCAGCCACCGGTGAGTCATCGGCATGTATTACCTCCGAAGCATGGATCACTGTAAATTTGCCTTCCGGCGCATTCCTCTTTTTTAATTCATCCCATATGACGTCCTCTTTCCCAACCAGCGTAAGTGAGACATCATACTCCCGTGCTGCATCGATACACCCCTGTATAATCTCACCCGGAGCATTGTCTCCACCCATGGCATCCACGATTATGTTCATAACTTAAACCTCCCAATAGATTTCTATTGCTCATCCTCCATCGAAACCAGTATGAATTTTCCCCTGAAGGCTTCCTGATGGTTTACCTTTGTCTTTACCCACACGAAATACTTGTTTCCCCTGCGCCTTACCACTTCAGCTTTGGCCACCAGCTTGTCACCTAGGTAAACCGGGACCTTGTACTTTATGTTGGCCACGCCTATCAAGGCTACCTTAGCGTCGATGACCGCAATGGCCAAAGACTCGGCCTGGGCATAGATGTAATGTCCACGCACTATCTTGGTCTTTTGAAATACCATGTCCTCAGTGGGGGTTAATATAGAAATGCCGCTTTTGCCCAGCTCCAGCTCAATCAGCTCTCCCACGATTTCCTGACCGCCGATGGCGCGAATCTTATCGTAATTCCGCTCGGCAACGCTTTTGATCCTCTCACGCAGTTCGGGGATTCCCAGCTCAAGCCTGTCTAAGCGAATGGTCTGCACGCTGACGTGGAATATATCGCTGAGCTCCTCATCAGTTAAAAATGGATCCGCTTTAAGGCGCTCCAGCAGCGCCTTTTGCCTGGCCTTTTTGGGCAGAGTAAGTCGCGCCATCCATACATCACCTCAGGGTATATTCTATGCTCATCAGCTACTATTAATACCAGGTACTAAAAGTAGTATACAAAATTTTGGGGTAGAATGCAATAGCCACATAATTATTTATGAAAAATTCTCAAAAATATTGAAAGGGCAGCGAAATCTACTGCCCTTATATCCTTTGTTCTCTAAGTAGGACGACATCACCTTTCAAACTCATCAAGCAGCCTCTCAAATACATCCAGCGCATCGTCAATTGGCTTTGGAACCGTGAGGTCTACGCCTGCTTTTTTCAAGATATTGAGAGGATAATCCGAGCTGCCGCTCTTTAGGAACTCCTTGTACCTTTCAACCGCCGCCCTGCCCTCATTCATGACCATCTGCGAAATGGCTATGGCAGCCGAAAAACCGGTCGCGTATTTGTATACGTAGAAACTCCTGTAAAAATGAGGAATTCTTGCCCATTCGTAGCTTATACCCTCATCCACCACCATCTCGTCCCCGTAATACAGCCTATTCAGCTCATAGTATTTTTTGCTGAGGGTATCGGCCGTGAGCGCCTCACCTCTTTCGGCCATCTCGTGGATTATCTTTTCAAACTCGGCAAACATCACCTGTCTGAACACCGTGGTCCTGAATTCCTCAAGGAAGTGGTTCAAAAGGTACAGTTTCTCCTTCTCATCGCTGGTGTTCTTTAAAAGATAGTCAATCAATATGGCCTCATTGCAGGTTGAGGCAACCTCGGCCAGGATAATCCTGTAATCGGCATACACATAAGGCTGGGTCGAATTCGAATAGTATGTATGAAGGGCATGCCCCATCTCATGGGCAATGGTGAACACGTCATTGAGATTGCCCTGGAAGTTGAGGAGCACATAGGGGTGTACTCCGTATGCCCCCCACGAATAAGCCCCCGAGGTTTTCCCCCTGTTTTCGTAAACATCAATCCACCGTGAAGAAAAACCCTCTTTCAAGAGGCTAAGGTACTCATCTCCCAGCGGCTTTAAACCTTCAAGCACCAGGTCTACCGCTTCCTCGTAAGTAAACTTCCTGTCATACTCCTGTATGAGCGGAACATAAAGGTCATACATGTGCATTTCGTCCAGCCCTAAAAGCCGTTTCTTTATGCCGACATACCTGTGCAGCGCTCCCAGCCTCTTGTGCACCGTATCTATGAGGTTGTCATACACGCTGACATCTACGTTGTCGTCAAACAGCGACGCCTCTAGGGACGAATTATACTTCCTGATTCTGGCATAAAAAACGTCTTTTTTGACGCTGCCGGCCATGGTGGCGGCAAAGGTGTTTATGTATTTTTTGTAGGTATCGTACATGGCGCTAAAAGCTGCCTTTCTTACATCCCTGTTGGCACTCTGCATAAAGCTTATGAAGTTGCCGTGGGTGAGCTCCACCTCGTTGCCCCGCTCATCCCTAATAAAGGGGAATCTCAAATCGGCGTTGTTTAACATGGTGTATATATCCGAGATTGATTGGGCCATAATCTGGGTCTCAGCCAGTATCTTCTCTTCTTCAGGAGAAAGGACGTGGGGCTTGTATCTTAAAAGATTATCCAGGTATTGTCGGTAAACCTTGAGTCCTTCTAATTCCTCTATCATGGCCCTCAGTTTGGTCTCATCTATGGACAAAATCTCGGGGGCTATAAAGGATGTGGCACTGGAAGCTTCAATACTAAGCCGCATTGCCCTGTCGGTCAAAGCCTGATACCTGGGATTGGCGTTATCCTCATCCCTTCGCATACGGGCATACGCAAATATCTTTTCCAGCTTCATGCCTATCTGGTCGTTTAATTTAAGCACTTTAAGCAGATTCTCAGCGGTATTTATCCTACCTTTAAAACCTGCAATCTCCTCAAGCAGCTGCTTTGTGCTCTGATAATCCTGCTCCCACAGCTCTTCGCTCTCGTATATGTCCTCCAGCCTCCATTTATACTTCTCATCGATCTCACTTCGATTTTTTAAAGTTCCCACCTGTATCCCTCCATATCACGGTGTTTTAAACATCTGAGGATATTATAGCATAAAATGTTTGTGATTCACCAAAAAACAGTAATCCACATGCAACAGCTACTCAACAGAAATATTTGTGTCAAATAACAGGAGCCGTCCAGGGGAATTTTCAGCGCCAAAAACAGAAGAACTGCCCTTCTCTCCGGGCAGATCCTTCTTACACCTCGATCACCTGTCTACGCTTGTAATAGCCACAATGCCTGCACGCCCTGTGCGAGAGCTTGGCCTCTCCACACTGCGGACACGTCACAATGCTGGGTAACTTAACCTTCCAGTTAGCTCTCCTTTTATCCCTTCTTGCCCTCGAGGTCTTTCTCTTAGGTACAGCCATCCTTACACCTCCTCACCATTTGCAAATAATGCTTTCCTCAGAGCCAGAAGGCGCAAATCCACATTGCCTTCTTCCTGATGCTCTACCTGCTCATCACAGTTACACTGCTCCACATTCAAATCACGCCCACAATATGGACACAGTCCTTTACATTCCTCGTTGCATCGCCTGCGCATCGGTAGCTCAAGCAGCAAAAATTCCAAGATTATATCCTTCAAATCCACTGTCTCGTCTTCATAAATAAAAATATCAGGGTCGTCTGGGTCGCTCACCTTGCTCAGCCTGGCAGTAAAGCTAAACTTCAACTCTTTATCATAGTACTTGGTGCACCTGCCACACTGCAGTGATAATTTAGCCACCGCATCAGCATCAACCACCAACAGTTTCCCCGTATTTGTGATATGGCCCGACACATCAACCGGCCCTAGAAAGCCTATCCTCTCTCCCTGATACATGATATCTTCCAGCAGCTGGCTTCCTCTAAACTCCTTTGAAGAGCCCTTTTCCTTCAAGATGTCCGACACATCAATAATCAATTTTATCACCCCATCCACAATCGTTTTTTATTATATAGACACCCTATATCTTTTGTCAAGTGTTCAATTTGTCGATTTTGTCGGGGTTTACCAGTATTACAAGCCCTGTAACGCCTTTGATGCAAAATATTAATGTTTGGCTTTTCTTTGCCTCCTCTTTATCCCTAATCGCGATATTCAAAACATAACCAGCACAAATAACAGCACCACACAGCTAAGTATAATATCACTTTAGTAATACTGATACATGTATTATTTGGCCGGGAAGTAGTTTAATAAAATGTGAATAATATTTTAAATCGCCATATTCAGCAGATAATGTGTAGTAACCAGGCGGTAAATCTTCGATAATAAAATTTCCATTACTATCAGAATTAGCCTCATATACTGGCATTAAGCTCTCATGACCAAAAAACAAACGTATCTTCACATTGGGAACAACTTTCTTGCTCTCTTCAATGTAAGTAACGCCGGTTAGCTTGGCAGCAAGACTGCCATTAGCACTACTTACGTAAATGTAAATATTTTGTGCATTTGTCTGCTTTGGATTCACATCAACCCTCTGCTCTTGATCCAGGTCCTGACAATTATACTGAACGCTTTTACTCTCTAATGTATCCCCTCTTTTTATTTCTCCCGTATCAGTTTTTCCCTCGAATATCCTTTCTTGCAGCTCCATAACAAATCCCCCCTAATATTTTTCCCATTCAGTTAATATGTATAAGGTGGGGAAGGTTCCCCACCGTAATTTCCATTAACCAAAGTATTTCCCTTTTTTGTCGGGTTCAACTTTTGATTCACTTTCAGACTTCGATTCGCTTTCAGACTTGGCTTTATTCTTGCTCTTTGCCTCGGCTTCAGCTTCGCTTTCAGATTCCACATCAGCTTCAGTCTCACTCTCAGCTTTCTGCGCCTGATACTGCTTCTGCGTCAAGATGTTGTAGTTGATTTGTTTGTTGTACTGCTTCTGGTTGTTATGCTCTTCCTCTTCCATTTCAACGTCTTGTTCTCCTTCAATCTCGGATTTTATAGCAGCCTTTAATTCAGCTTCAAGCTCGGCTTTCAATTGGGCTTTCAATTCATTAAAGTCGATATCCAGCATAAAGAACATTACCTCCTTGTTATCTAATTTTTTTGTTTACTAGCAAAATATTGATTTTTTGCCTTTTTACACCAAAAATCTACCAAACAAATTACGTTTATTGGCTTCTTAATATTTACTGGCAAACCACAGCAATATTTATTTGTTCTAATATATACTATGGGATATATCACTAAAAGGTGATAAATCAAAAAAATTTTTTAATGCAACAATATAGCGGTTTGTCTGCTTGACAAACCGCCAATCTCATTCAGACAACTCTTTTTCTATAGCCAGCTTCAAATTCTCTAACCCAACTCCATTTTTTGCCGAGATGAAAATGGCCTGCTTACGCTTTATATCAATCGAATTTACATCAATGAGGTCAATCTTGTTAAATACCTCTAACCTAGGTATAGATATAGCATCCAATTCAGATAATACTTTTTCAACCAGCTGTATCTTTTCATCAATATCCGGCGAGGTAATGTCGATCACATGGAGCAATAGGTCTGAATACCTAACTTCCTCTAAAGTAGATTTAAAGCCTTCAATCAAGTCATGTGGCAGTCGTCTTATAAAACCTACTGTATCAACAAGTATTACCTGCCTACCTGAAGGTAGAATTAGCTTGCGAGCCGATGTGTCAAGGGTGGCAAACAGCTTATCCTCAACGTAGCTTTCTGCTTTAGTAAGAACATTGAATAATGTGGATTTACCGGCATTGGTATAGCCTACTATAGACACCACGGGGACCCTGTTTTTTGCCCGCCTCTGGCGGTAAAGGTTTCTATGCCGTTCTATACTGGCCAGCTTTTTTTCTATGGCCTTTATCCTGTTTTGTATATGCCTTCTATCGGTTTCGAGCTTGGTCTCACCAGGCCCTCTTGTACCTATACCCCCACCCAATCTTGAGAGCTGCCCTCCCAAGCCTACAAGGCGTGGCAACCTGTATTTCAGTTGAGCCAGCTCCACCTGCAGCTTGCTCTCTTTTGTTCTAGCTCGCCTGGCAAAGATATCGAGGATGAGGCAAGTACGATCAACTATCTTTACCCCCAAAATGTCCTCCATGTTTTTAATTTGAGACCCACTTAGCTCGTCGTTTACTATAACAACGTCAATTTGGTTGGCTTCGATAAACGCCTTCAATTCCTCCAGCTTGCCTTTGCCGATATAATGGGCGCTGTCAACGCCCTTTCGCCTTTGCGTGACCATGCCCACCACGTGAGCACCGGCTGTCTCTGCCAACTCTTTAAGCTCTTCCATGCTCTCTTCATCTTTGGCAGACTCAATTAACCCTACTAAAACCGCCCTTTCAGCTGTTTGTTGCTCTATCGTTCTCACCAATGCACCACCTTTTAGAAGAATATTCAAAATCACTATTGCATTCTCATAACTAATATGCTATTATATTTGATGTCAAAAGTCAATGACATGCCGAAGTGGTGGAACTGGCAGACGCGCCGGACTCAAAATCCGGTGGGGCTTACACCCCGTGTGGGTTCGACTCCCACCTTCGGCACCAGTTTTAAAAATACCGTATTCACTAAAAGTTAGCGGATTAACCTCCTCAGAAAAATCCGGTGTGACTGAGGAGGTTAAATTTTTATAAGCCTTTATTCTTCAAGCGTTGTGCGGGATACCCTTCGAGAAGCGATAAATAAATTCAACACTACCGCAGGAAGGGAGAGGATGGACATGCGCTGCCGGCGTTGTGGCAAGAAAGGCGAAATCCGCCTTCCAAGGCATAATGCAATATTCTGCAAGGATTGCTTCCTGGTCTATTACACAAACCAGGTACGCCGAAACATAGAAAAAGAAAACATGTTCAGCCCTGAAGATCGAATTTTGGTGGCCGTATCGGGTGGAAAGGACAGCATGGCTCTGTGGCACATCCTGTTGCAACTGGGCTATAACGTCACGGGGATACATTTCAATGTGGGCATAGGAGAATACTCAGCTAAATCCCAGGAAGTAATAGAAAGTTTTGCACAAAAGCACAATGCGCCGGTCATAATTAGAAATATCCCCCAGGAACTTCATTTAGACGTAGAAAAGCTCTCGCGTAGGCTCAGACGAAGCACTTGCTCAATATGCGGCGCCATCAAGAGATACCTGATAAACAAGATTACCCAAGCCGAGGGGTTTGATGTGGTAGCCACAGGGCATAATCTAGATGATGAAGCAGCCACTTTATTGGGCAACATATTGGGTTGGCAAGAAGGCTATCTGGCAAAGCAGTCACCCGTGCTTCCCAGCTCTCACCCGAAACTGGCCAAGAAGGTAAAACCCCTTTATACCCTGACAGAAGAAGAAAATTTGCGTTATGCAATTTACAATGATATTGAGTTTGTACCTGATAGGTGCCCATTATCTAAAGGAGCAAGTTCAATACGGTACAAAGAAGTGCTAAATAGGCTGGAAGAGTTAAGTCCCGGGCTCAAGCAACACTTTCTCGTAGGATTCTATAAAAAGGGGAGAAAATACTTTGAGGAAGCTTCAGCTCCCGTGCAATTGAAGGAATGCAAGATCTGCGGCCAAGTAACCACTGCTGAAGTTTGTTCTTTCTGCCGACTGATGGAAATTGCCAAGCAGATATGATTATACATTCAATTTAAAATTAAAAATGAGGAGGGCAAAATGCTGTCAGATTTTTCCACAAAAAGGGTAATAGTCGGGCCGGATAATTTTAAAAAAGTGGTAGATATCGCTTCCCCAAATAAAATCGGGCTCCCCAATGGCCAGATAGATGCGGCCGAACTTGCCGAAATAAAACCGGGGAGCAGCTTTACGATAAAAGACAAAGTGTATTACGTTTTAGACTGTGACATTTACGATTACGTGATGCACTACTTAAAGCGCAAAACGCAGGTGGTATACCCCAAAGAGGGCGCTTATATCCTCTTGCGCCTGGATATCTCCCCTGGAAAGCGCGTGGGTGAAGCCGGGACAGGCTCCGGCGCCTTCACCGTATGCCTCTCCAGAGCAGTGGGCCCCCAAGGGCAGGTGTATACCTATGAACAGCGCGAGGAGTTCTACAAGCTGGCACAGGCCAACTTAAGAGGCTTCCTACAATTCGACAACGTGACGATGTACAACAGGTCTATCGAAGAGGGTATTCAAGAAAGGAACCTGGATGCCTTTTTCCTGGACGTGCGTGAGCCATGGACAGTTATAGGCGTGGTACGGGAAGCGTTAAAGCCGGCTGGCCACCTTGGCATCATAGTACCCACCACCAACCAGGTATGTCACACCTTGACCTCTCTAGAGCAAAACAACTTCTATATTTCAGAAGTAGTGGAAATCATAATGCGAAAATACAAACCCATCCCTGCAAGGCTAAGGCCGAAAGACCTGATGGTGGGCCACACCGGATATTTGATATTTGCCAGAAAGCTGGGAGAGTAACACTTTTGAAGTATCCTGATTAAACAAAAAAGGGGCTTAAAGCCCCTTTTTAAACTTAAATTTTTTATTCCAAAATAATGTGCATTTCTTGCCCTTTGTTAATCCTCACGATATCGCTAAATTCAATGTTTTGCCCTTCCTTTTTATAATTCACTTGCACATTCCCAACCAAAATCGACTTTATAGATCTATTTTCCACAAAAGGTAGACAGACTTCTCTCAAATTCAAATACCCGTACAAAACCTTCAGTTCTATTTTGTCACCGGCCTTTTCAAAAACTCCCCACCCAGAATCAAGCGACCAGAACACTCTGAAGTGATCGTCGTCGACGACCGGGTTAAAGCCTATCACGCCTCTTACCATATCAAACATAAACCCTGAAAGAGCTAAAAGCAGCGAGTAACTGGCCATAGACCTTGCGTAGTTGCTTCCACACTCAAACTCGTTCCATGGATTGCGTTTGTATCCGTCATACCTGCTGCGTATGGCCTCCACTATTTCCAAACCTTCCTTAACGAATCCTTCCTGAATTAGGTGGGCTGCTATCTGGTACTCAAAACCGTTCATGGTCTCCTGGGCATAAGGCACCGGGACAGCCGGCCTTCTCCTGCCCTCAGGATAAGAGCAGATTATCACGCCCTTTTCATCATTTAACGAAAACACCCTGCACGGATTGAATACATCCCTCATCCTCTTAAAATTGTTTTTGTATACCGAGTAGACGGCTTTTCGAACCTGTGCCGGATCAAATATCTCGCCCAATCCTATTAAATTGGCATGCCATTGGGCCAACACCTGATCCACAAGGCATCCTTCGCCCACCTGATATTTTATTTCACCCTTTTCCTCATTCCAGTAAGTACCCACCGTTGTCCCGCCGACCAGGGTATCGCTTTTACCCTCATCAAACTGCTCCAAAATAGATTTATCGTTCAAATCAATCAGGTGATAATAGTATTCGCCATTGAAGAGATTGGAATCCACCCACTTCTTTCCCCGGTGGAATATATCTAGATACTCCTGTGCAGTGTCCTTTTCTCCCAAATGCTCTGCCATCTCGGCACCGGCTTTTAAAGCCGCCAGATAGAAGCCCGTAAGCCACGAGTTGGGGCCAAACAGCTCCATATCGAGGGTGTGGTGTTGACGCCCTGTCAAAACGCCGGTACGGTCTGGGTCCCACTTGTCCCTATTGGTTTCAGCCCAAGCGTATTCAATGGATTTCTTTACCGATGGCCAAAGCCTACGCAGCCATTCAGTATCGCCGCATATCTTCCACTCCCTATAAACCTTCAAAACGCCGCCAAATTGGCCATCAGCACAAGGCCTGAACTCCCACCGCTGGCTCCCCAGCGGAAGCTGTAGCCTAAATGCCATGTCCCCGTCTTCACCCAAATTATATCGGTAGTCCAGTTCGCGCATGGAACGTTCCAGCCTGGGGAACAAAAATGGCAGCGCATAAGCGTAATTCCATACATGGGTACATGACCCTTCACAGCAACCGGAATCACAGTGACATCCTTCAAAGCCGTAAAACGAGCCATCTTCCAACCGCAAACAGGTGGGCGTTTTTAAAATGGATATATTGGCCGAAATGGCGTCTATAACAACTGGTGGAAGAGTCGATGAAAACAGGGCTTCTTTAAAGCACATAGTTTCCTCATACAGGCGATCCCAGTTCTGAAGCACGTACAAAGCACAATCAAAGGAATCACGGAATAAGCGTGAGTAATAGTTCTTCCATTGAGCCTTTATGTACATTTGGCAACCACAACAGCTTTGATCATTCCCCTGCTTTTTCCAATAGGTATAACAGTTGGGATAATACCACGTTAGGACAAAGCGCACCTTCTTGTACTCACCCGGTTTTAAGGAAAAATGTGCTGCCAGAGTGCACATATCCACTTCATTCCCGGAAGCAATCGTATAACTTCCTTCATTGCGCTTATACGTCCTGTTTTTAAACTTTCCAGGAGTATTAAGGTCACTCCAGTACATCTCAAGGTCATCAAACCAGCTTCCCCTATACCAGTACTCCTGATAACTTACATCCTGTTCATCGGTAGCTATGGTGAGCTCCCCATATCGCACATCGTCTGGTTCGACACCATCACACCCCATTCTGATACCTTTGACCTGTCCACACTGAGCAAACTCGTTATACCCTATATCCCGGCCGTTTACGTTACCAATACAGGATACCACGGCGTAATCTAGAAGTTCATTTGTCGTATTCTCCACCTGTATTTCAAAAAAAGCCGCTGGCAAACTTGAGTCTTTATCATTTAGAGGTATGAAAGGGTTGAACGCCGTCATGGTCACTTTGCCTGGAAAAGTGTCGTCTATAAACGAGATATTTGCAAACGGAAATTCTCCTCTAAACTCTGCGTCCTTAAAATGCGGAACTCCAGATAAATAAGCCCTTGGCGGTCCAAAACCGAAGCCCTTAAAACGAGGTTCACCAAAACTACCCGAGTAAGGAGGATGTAAGTCGCTGTTTAATACCCTCGCATCAATCACCCGACCATCCTTCTCTACCTTTACAGCAAAATGAGAATAGCCGTTATAGCTCCCTTTGTTGGGGCGGTTCTTAATCTCCCAATCGATCAGCCTGCCGTTACCCGCCAAGCCAATGCACCCTGTGCCTATTCCCCCCAATGGAAAGGAGATCTCGTTAAGCCTTTCTTTGGTGTATAAAAAATATGAGTTGTTCATAGGGCAAACACTCCTTTTATCTAATCTATTCCTATTTTATCAAATTTTGCCAAACGTTATCAACCTTTTTATCCCTCCATATCAATACCTTCTCTTAGCCATCGCTAGGCCAAATACAAGGAACAAAATGCCATAATCGGTGTAAGCATGGTTCCAATCAAACCAGACAATTGATAGCCCTTCTTCTTCCTTTACACATACCTATAATGCCCCTCCGGTTTAAGGTCGGGGAGGTTAAGTCCCCTCTCCAGCACCAAATAGTTCCTTATGTCATAGCAAAGGTCACACTCTCCTGCATACTCGGCTTGAGGATTGAACCCATATTCTTTCATTGCCAGCTCGGCAAGCCCTTTTACGCCTGCAGTCTCCAGTGTGTAAAATACACGATAGCGAGCCGGGTCAGCACCCTTTGCCAGCTCACTTAAGGGTATCGAAAGGCCAGGGCAGGATTGCGGAACGAAATTGCCGTATAGGTCAACGTGAAAATGATAAACGCCTGAAAGCAGTCTACATGGCCTAGATTTTTCTAATACTTGCTCAAAAGACTGCTTCTTCATCATGGATTTATAAGTCTTCAAAGCCCGCCCTTTCAAATTGAGTCCATATCTTTTAGAAAGCCGCGCAAGATAATTCTGTCCAAAAAGCCGTGCATATTCATCAAGGGAATGGGGCCTGCTGTCATCCATCGCATCTATATCGGACCAAAAATCCATAAGCCAGGGAAATACCCCCATTCCCACCCTTGAACATGCCGCCATGAGTGCCTTTACCTTCCAAAAAGGTATATACTCATTATGGTAGGGGTCTATAGATATGAGCAACGTGTGCACACCGTATTTCTTAAGGTCCTTAAGGACAGCATCAGCTGACGTTTCATCCCTGTACCACGACGCATTGGTCTCGATGTATTCTATACCAACTCCGTTCCTGCTGGCAGCCTCAAGTACGGGTAGAATTTTGTCAGGCTTAAGAAGGGGCTCCCCTCCGCCAATATGAACCGAGCGGCAGCTCAACCTCCGCAATGTGGAAAATATCTCATCAGCCATGGACGGCGTCATGTAATCATCCGGCCATTGGGGAGAACTGGAATAACAGCAATGCTTGCACTTGGATGAGCATTTGTAGTTTGTGATTATTCCCCCAGATACCAGGTAGCCAATTTTTAGCACAACCAAAACCCCCTATTTACTCCTCTTCCCTTTCCATCTCCTCAACCACTATCTGCGCAAACCTTTCAAAATCACCTAGCCTATTCTGAATTATATCATATATCATCTGTGCGTCTATATCCCAATAAAGATGAACAAGCCTGTTTCTGAACCGCGCCATCTTCTGAAGCTGCTCCGAAAAGTCAGCGGGTACAATCTTTTCTTCCTCCAGTACCTTAAAAATATCGGCATAATCTTTGGGACTCCTGTATCCCCTGGTTGCAATAATGTGATTGCCTATATTCTGGATAGTCTCAATTGCAACCTGTAATAACCTTTCCGCTGCAGCTCTTATCAGAGTATTTTCTTCAAATTCCTTTTGCGGTATATTTCTAATTGTCACTAATTCTCTTAAGTACCCATTTAACATAGCTAACTGCCTTAATACTTTTTGTTTATTCATAACATCCTACCCTCTTTTATTCTCCTTTTGAGGTAATAATTGTACTCCTCATAAATATGCTTGACGTCAAAATACCGCTGAAGTGCCCTTACTTGAAAATCGCACCTTTCGTCATGGTCTTTTTCGTATATCATTTTCCCATAAGCAATAACCTCGTACTGCATATAAGGCGGGCAATCGTTCAAAATTACCAGATCAAAATCATCAATCTCGAGGGCTTCAGCTATGTTGTTAATCAATTCAAGCTGCTTCTTCCAATCCCCCTTTTTCCGCAACAATACAGCTATATCTATGTCGCTCAAATCTGTGGTTTTTCCCGTAGCGTATGACCCGTAAACATATGCCGCTACAATTTGGGGGTCTTTTTCAAAAACCGCGGGGAGCTTTTCCGCAGCTCTAGCCAATATATCTTTTGGCAGCTTTTTGCCAAATTTTATCATAACTTTCTTCCTTTCATTAACTCAACTCTGTAATAAAAAACAAATCCCCCAATAATCCAAAATAAACTCATACTTTAAACTGCTTTTATATACAAAAAAATGGTTGCCTGTATACACTTTTAGTGCTTTTTCTACTGCCTGCTGGCAATGGAAGCGTATCAAATCCCATGGGCAATCATCCAATCTCAATTACCCGGTATTCATCTTTTCCTATAAATATGATGAGTGCCTGTTTTAAATCTTTTCTGCCCTGCAGGCCTTTGCTCTCACCATATCTCTTAAGCTGATTCAAACCTTCCTCAATTATCCTGTCTATGCTGTTTCTTTCACCCTTTTTTATATATTTCAACTCGATTAACCACTCGTATTTTACATCCGGTATCCTTGCATCCCTTTCCAGATATATGTCTATATATCCTCCAGCCGTTTCCTTTTCGCTTACCGGCCTGTAAGCTTTGCTGTTCACAAGGTAGGTGAGTAAAATCAGTTTGAGGTATTTTTCATCGAAGTTTATCATATCCCTGTTTGACAAAGTCTTCAGCACATTCTGGCTTATATATTCTACGTACGGCTCTATCTTTCCTTCATATGCCATCTTCTCTATCGTCTTTCTCAACTCGTTTAAGTCAAGGTCTATACTGTGCTGTTTCTTTAAGTTATTTTCGATATATTCCCACATCATTGCTTTAACTACATAATTTGGTATTTTTAAAAATAGCCTCGTCTTTTCCTGCCTTTCTATAGTGAGTAACCCCATATAGAATAACAGCGAAACAAAATATTCCTCATCGTACATCCTGTCAAATGAAAATTTTGTAACTATCTCAGCCACTATCCCTTCATCTTTTATGATTTTTTCTAATAATGACCTGTTCCGCTCATTCATTGTAAGCTTATTTAACCTTTCATAGTCTGTTTTCATGTTATCGTCTATCAAATATTCCGGATATCCTCCTGTGCTCTTAAACTGTGCCAAAAAATACAGAACCATATCGGGGTTGTAAACCCTAGTTTTGGCATTTTTATTGAACTTATAGCCATCATACAACTCTCTTAGGTGGTAAACCAGCTCATCTTTTTTCTCTACCCCTATCTCTTCTAATACCTTCACTACTTCTTCTTCCGTGAAGCCCAACATCTCATTCAAGCTTAAATCCATTGTAACGTTTAAAGCTATGTTAAACCCACTCGTTAAATCGTCCAGCATTACCGGAGATATCCCTGTTATGAACATTCTGTCTATTACCGTTTCCGTCCCTATCTTAAGGGTTTCGTAGAAATCCCTTACAAAACCCGATGCCCTGATTATTCCCTTATAAAATTCATTATCACCCTGAGCTATTATATCATTGGCAAAATGGTCGTATTCATCTATAATCAAGTATATCTTTTGCCCCACTTTCTTTACTTCATTTATCAGCTGACTCACCATCGACTTTATATCCGGGCTTTTGTAGATGCGTTGTTTTATCTGCTCTATATCATTAAACATATTCTGGTAATCATCCAAAAAAACACACATTGCATCGATCAGGTTTTGTTTAAACGATACCTCCAACCTGTCCTTATTGCTTGTATCCAAGCCCGAAAAATCCAACCTGAATATCATATAGCTGTTTCTTAGCTTAGTGGGGTTCTTCCCTATATAGAGGTCACCAAACAGCCTATCGAAATCTTTCTTACTGTTTATATCATAATAATGCTTAAGCGTAGAAAGGAAGAGGCTTTTCCCAAATCTTCTTGGCCTTATAAAAAACAGGTATTTACCGCTCATGTTCTCTATCTTCTCTATATACATCGTCTTATCGACATACAGATATCCTTCTTCTCGCATGGCCTTAAAATTGGACATACCATAAGGTATTTTCTTCACTGCTATCCTCTCCATCATATTTTCTCGGTAAATTTTTGGTTTTCTTTTCTTTATTATACCATCTAAACATAAAGTGAATCATTCAAACACCTATGGCTAATAACTCTCCTTTGATGCAGCTTCTTACAAAGTTCTCAAGAGCGCTGAAGAGAAGATAATAGAAGCGTATATTGCTTCTTTTGCTGTGACAGACCTTTATTATTTTATCTCAAAAAATTTGGGGAACGATAAAGCCGCTCTGGCGATCAAAGCCCTTTTGAACATCGTAAAATTAATCGGCATAACAAATAAAGATGTAGAAAAAGCCCTGGCCAATCCATCCATCAAAGACCTTGAAGATGCGTTATCACTTTTTCAGGCTGTACATTTTTTACAATTCTTTCAACAACTTCATTGATTTTTTCTTGTGGTATCACAGGCAATCACCTTATTCCTGATTGCTCGATACAAAATATTGATAGTTTCTATCTTTCTAACAAAATCCGTCGTTTACCGCATTTCATAACTTTACCTCATAAATATTATACCATATTAATGCGAAATAATAACATACACGTGTTGGGTGTAATCACTGATGATCATAAACGCTACTGAGTTTAAGGTGACAGTTTGCAAATATCTACGGCAATTGCAATACAAACGTAATTACCACCAAAACAATCATTGCATACAGCATATATGATCCTCTCAGTAATTTTTAACAAAGATGTATCTCATACAGATGTTTCGATAATATATTGGGTTCTTTTCTCTTAACAATCCTGCCTGAACTCACAACATTAACAACAAATCATCTACAATCCCCTCAACGCATCAAACTTCCCGAATATCTTCTCCGGTACAGAGCTTGAATTCAATTCCGTCAAATCAACCGTGGTACACACAACCCTTTTGATATCCCCATATCTAATCTTTATCTCTTCTGTTCTGGGTTGAGAAACGAAATATTTATATTTTCCTTCCATAGCCTGTTTCTCAAAAAAGTCATTTTCACGGATGACCAACGGGTCTGAAAACTTCCAGTGATCCGCTGGCGACACTCCTTTGGGCAACTTAGAAACATCCTCATATTCGAACTTTGAAAGGTAAACAACCGGCATGTCCTCAAAGTTTACTTCCATTACAAATACAGGTCCATTCCTCCATCCATTGTCCAAAAGCTCATCGTTTTTAGACTGGTAGAGCTTTATAAAGCTTCTTATAAACCATCCTTCTACATTTATGTCGGATTTATATCTCAAAAAGTATCTCGTTACAGATTCATATCCACAATCGCCAGAGATAGAATCACAGTATTTCATGAGTTTATCCACATTTTCATAGGTTTTATAAACCACATTGAATGCTTTCTTAAGATTTTCACCTAAATTCATCATATACGAGCGCAGGATACTCCATCTTCTTCAAGATAGAGAGGCATGCGCTCTCCCCTCCTTTCTAACATTAATGTCTTTGCTTTCTCTATAAGTCTTAACTTGCTGTGTTTGGCACTGTTATATATCTTTTCCCCAAAGAGACTTCTTATAGAAAAATAACCGCTGCTCCTTAAACCTACTATTATTCCAATCTACAACAATCCTCTACTGCAATATGGTAAATAAAGCTGAAATCTATGTCATAATAATCAAAACAAAACCACAGATCGCCATCTATATTGGGACACTCAATATTAAAACTCCTAAACCGCTCCAAACCCTTCCTCTTCAGTAAATCCACAATGTCTTTTATTATCAACCTCTCAAAATCGTTTAATTCCTGCTTATCAATTGACTCTTCCAAAGTTACTAGTATTTCTTCCCATGGTATATATCCCAGAACAACACCGTGTTCAATGATGTTTCTATCACAGGCTTCCCTGCAAATCGGATAACAAATGTGTTCAGGCGCAATAAATATCAACAAAGCTTTTTTATCGGCGCCCAATATCTTTTTCTTTAATATCCTTGATTCTCTGGACAGCTGATGCCTACTATCGATGGCCCCGGTGCTGGCTAAATTAACAATATCGTCGTCCGAAGACAACCCGCTGTAAAGCTTAACCTCAATACCGATGACTATATTATCAAAATCCATAAGTACGTCTAGTTCTCCCTGAGGGTCACTGGGCCAAAACTCAATGTTATGGTTCCAATAGGAAGCATCTATGTTCTCAATTTCCTTCAGTATCGCTGCAGATCCCTCATATAAAAATCTGGTTTTTAAAATAATCTGCTTTGCCACCTTGTTAAAAGGGATGTACCTTAAAGAACCGAAAAAATCCCCCGTCAGCTTATCTTCCAATCTCTCGCTGAGGTTAGACCCTGTAGAACTTATCTTACCTTTTATCTCTGCAATCAAATCTATCACCTGCTTAAAAATGTTTGGTCCTCATTCATAATATCCCTTTTTAAGAGCTAAATTGGATATACTTATCTAAACCACCCTCTTAAAACCCTCTCCAGCCTCCTGTGATAAAAGCCTATGAACATGGTATAGACGATGTCGTATACTAAAAACACAAATTGAGCGCCCAGCCATAAAAGAGGCAAAGGTAGCCTAGATGATATGCTTTCTCCAAAAACAAGGCTGACCAGAAAATACAAAATCAGCAGACTCACGTTGAATGCAGCAAACTTCAAGGTCCAGCTTATAACAGCGTTTCTTATCTGCTCGCACAAAAATTTTATGATGCCATATACCCCAAAAAAAACAATATACGCTAAAGCGATACTCCTTGACGGAATCATAAAAAATGCCAGCACAGCTGTTGCCACATAGAGCAAAACGGCATAAAGCAAGTCCACCTTCATAATCATAATTGACACAAAAAGAGAGCTGACCGCAAGGAAAAACAGCCTGTTCACGGGTATAAGGTAGGCAGCCACCAGAGACATCATAATAAAGCCGGCCAGTATACCACCCAAAGCCACTTTTCTTTGAACAGGCACTGAACGGTCTAACCAAATCACCTTCGATCACCACCTGCTTTTAGCAACAGGAAATCAAATCACCACCCATACACTCGCACAGGCAGTCGGCACAATACAAAGCAGTGCACAGCTTGCAGCAGTCGGAGTCATCTCTGGGCGATCTATCTGAATAGTGCTGATACCTGTAGTTGTTCATAGAACTGCTCAACATCATCAGCGCATTGCGGTACTCCAGGTTACCCGGATCCATATTTACGGCAGTTTGCAAATGTGAGTAAGCTTCGGAATACCATCCTCTTCTCCATAATATAAGGCCTTTCAAATAATGCCATTCAGCATTTCTATCGCGTATGCGGTTAAGCAGGGCCTCGGCCTGACTATAGTCCCCTGCATTTATCTTTTCTCTCACCTGCTGAAAAACATTTGTAGCCCCGTCATTATATTCATATGCTCTGCTGCTTTCCGAATATGTCCCGCTTCCAGATTTATTGCCCATCAAAAGGGAGTAGGCTTCGTTGACTTCCTGCATCTTCTCCTTGGCTACCTCTTCCAGGTCGGTACCGGCAAACTTATCAGGATGATATTTTTTGACCATCCTCCTGTAAGCCTCCTTTATCTCCTCCTGAGTTGCGCCTGGCCTCACGCCCAAAACCTTGTACGGGTCCATCCCCTTCTCTCCCTCCATTCAATATCATCTGCATTTTGTATGGCAACCCTAAAAATATAATATTTTCCAGCAATCCTCCGTTTCGCCTTATATCCAGAAGCTCATACGCCTTGCCTATTTCAGCCAGACAGGTGTTCAATATGAATTCAACCTCTTTTCTACTGTTCTCTCTAATGCGCAGGGCAAGGCTTTCCCTTTCACCTTTTTTGTTAAGCCTGTCTCCCCTGGTCTGCCAGGCAAAAAGACTTTTCCCTAGCTGGCGTACAAAAATGTCATCCCCGGATAATAAAGCATGGGTATCCTTCCCATACCTTGCAACCAACACATTGTAGTTGCCGGATCTAATGTCGCTCTCAATATCCGAAAAGGCATCCATTACATAAATCCACTTCCCCAGGTTGTACCCCATCCATTCTAAAACCCTTCGCTTATGTTTTTCCAGCTGAGGGAATGGCAGCACAATAGACAGCATCCTTGCAAAAGGCTCAGCAGCCGCATCCACCGATGAAACCTTTTCAGCTTCTACCTGTGCCTGCCTGTCAAGCTGCTCACGTACCGTCTCATATACCGCCGGATACGCAGACCTTACTCGTCTTATATAAGGGCTGAAAATTCGGGATGCCAGCAGCAATGGAATACTTTTCTCATCCCTCCAGCCATCTTCAAGCTTAAAATAGGCCATCAGTAGGTTTACCGCAGCGGCATAACTAATAGCTGCGTTTTCTCTAACCACCGGCTTGGGCTTGAATGGGTTAACCACGCACTTCTCAAAGCAAACCCTTTCCTCATCTTCCATCAGCGAGAAATTGAGCAGTGCAAGGAAAGCCGCATCATAGCTGACAGTAAAACGGCTCAGCTGGCCGTACTCGTCTCCCAGTGCCTTGCATACACCGCAATAGTAGCTCTTGTAGCATGCAAACTCCTTGATTTTCAGCTCGGGCTTTAAAGGTTGTACATAGCCAAACATTTATACACCCTCATAAAATAAATCTCTCTAACTAATCTGTAAGCCTCCTCCACATTGGGTATGAGGGCTCACTGCTCGAATACCTTTACAAATAACATTCGACATAAATCCAAAATTTCCTTGAATATAAGTATAATTTTTAAGTAAGCGTCAAATAGAGCACACCTAAAAATTTGCAAGAAAATGTAAGATAATTCCTCCATAGAAATGACAGGGAGGGATTATCCATGACACATAAGGAACGCAGGCAGCAATGGAAAGCTAGGATTGAAGCCTACAAAGCCAGCGGCTTGTCTGCAAGGGAATTTTGCAGGCAACACAACATAACCACAAGACAGCTGTACTACTGGCTAAGAAAAGAAACTTTAAAAGAACAGACTGGTAATACAGTGCAATGGTTACCTGTTAATTTAAGTGGCCAAGAAGACACATCTTTAAGCGACTTTTTAACCGTAAAAGTAGGTCCTGCTGTTATTGAGGTAAGACAAGGTTTTAATGAGAAACTGCTGCTAGATGTAGTAAAGGTGTTGAGCACTCTATGTTAGGACTGGTCAGTACTCAAAAGGTTTATCTTGCGTGCGGGAGTACCGACATGCGTAAATCAATAGATTCCCTAGCGGCTATTATACAGCAAAGCTTTGAATTGGATCCTTTTTCAAGTGCTCTGTTTGTGTTCTGTAACAAGAGCAGGGACAAGATAAAGATACTGCAGTGAGACCACATATGAAGTTGAGAAGCTGCCGAATATGGATATAGAGGATAAGGAAGCACTGGACGAGATTTTACCGTGGTCAACAAGTTTGCCGGATTGTTGCAGGGTGAAATAGAGATGGAAAGTCCCCACCTTAAATGAGGTGGGGATTGCTTTTATCCCAATGGTTTGGTATTGTCGGTTTAAGTTATCAGTTTGTCAAGTTAGAGTTTGAAAAAGCCTGAAATTAAGCAATTTTTTCTTTTTCAAATGCCCAAACTGCACCTACACAGTAATGTTACTTTCTCAAGGTGGGAATTATTTTACGCTTACATATGCTTTACTATTCTCGCAATTTTCAAGAAATTATTTTTAAAAACTCTTCTGGACTGACTGTTTTGACTGCCTGATCCGTAAATCCTTTTTTATCTCTGGTTATAATATAATCAACACCTTTACGCTTTGCAATCTGAACGGTAACTGCATCCTCAAAATCCGTAGCTTCCATCTTTAGGGCTCTTAAAATATCCGTTTTGGTAGTACTTACTATATCAACAAGCTTAAAATATTCGGTCAGCATTAACACCCGTTCTTGCTGTGTTCTATATTTTCTCATAATATAATAAATATCAGTTACCGATGAAGCCGATACATAAGCTTTTATATAGTTATCTTTAATCATGATCAATATTTTATTGACCGTCTCAAAAAATGGTTGCCTGTGAAGCAAAAAATCAAGAGATATATTTGTATCAAGTAATACTGTCATATTTATTTAACCTCTCTTTTCTCATGACATCTAAATCAATATCTTCAGTAACCGGTTCACTCTGCTTTATCATCTCTAATAGCCTGCTGTAAGCAATTTCTTTTTCATTTTTTGATACTGCTGTAAGTTTTGCAACAACCTTACCGTTTCTTAAAATTAGAATATCTTCTTTCTCAGAAAGCCTTATATATTTTCCGACATTATTTTTGAACTCTGTTGAACTAACCTGTATCATATGGTTCACCTCCTTTGGCCTATAATTATTATAGCTTATATTGGCTATTTTGTATACTATTGAACTTGGCTATTTTAGATAAAGTATATAATCATTACTTAATTTTGAAGAATCGAGACATCCCCCAAAATTGGCTATTGTGTTTTAAAGGGAAATGGTGTATAATAATCCATGCTTGCAAAAGCCGGGAATACCCGGCAGACAGGAGGTACAGATGCTTTCAAAAACTCATCATCTGCTTATACGCAAAACAACATCAGCGATGAAAAAGGCACACCTCCAAGAAAACGCCGTCTAAAAGCAGCATCGTAAAAAGCCATTAATCACAAAGATATCCTCACCGAAGAGAAAGCCCTTTCAATTCACATCCGCAAATAAAAAAAAGACACACCCGAAAAAGACGGGCATGACCCAACATGATAATGATCATTTTTTTGCCTGTTTATATTTTATGTACATTGCCCGGATATAAATACCATTTTTGATAAAATTTATAAACCAATTCACGCCGGCTTATCGACCACAATTTAATATTTATGCTTCTTGTGTATCTGCCATGCCAAAGCAAAACCAGAAAAGGAGGAAGATAATTTGAGAAAACGAGAAAATTATCTTGAAGAGGGCATAAGCGCCCTGCTCCCGGTTTACACCGAAGGCGTGGGAGACACCACCCTGCTAATCACCCTGGAAGGCCACCAAAGGGTAATACACAAGAAGATAAAGTCGGTGCTCAAAGGCATCGCAGCCAGCCTCTCCTACGACATTGTGGAGCTCCGACGAAAGTACAGAGAGATATTAGGTCAAAAGTCTAAAATACCTATACCATTTAAGCACGATTTGGTACTAATGCCGGTTTCAGTAAGACACCCTCTCATCCAGGGGGATGAAACATTCGGATATATAAATTACCGCTTAATAGAGCAGGTGATAAGGGAAGGCAAGTACTGCAAGGTGGTCCTCCAAAACGGCATCGAGATACAGCTTTTGCAGTCATACAGCACTACCCAGAAGAATATATTGAACGCCCAGCTTGTAGAAAAACATTTCATGCAAAATAACTATAAAGGCATCGAAAAGATAAGCTCTCTTCAGGAGCTTAGTGACGAACTGCACTGTCCGGCAACCCGCGGAGATATAATGGTACTTTATGAGCATATAAAGAAGGTCATTGAGATGCTGGAATCGAACACAAAGTGAGCTTTTTAAAGTGCAAAGTCGGGAGATGCCAAAATGATAACCGCTCTCTGGGGAAGGATATGTTCCTTCCCTTTTTCTTCTTTATAATTAACTTTCGAAAACTACTTTCCCCATTCAAACATTTGCTCTACATCGTACCCCACATCTTTCTTCACATCATCCATCTCAATTCGCCCCTGCTGATATTGCCGAATATACTGCAGAAAAATCCTCCTCCACAACATCCACCTTAACTCCCTCAGCATCGGGAGCAAGCTCTACAAACGTCTCAGCCCCTGCCTCTTTCAATGCACGCATGGTCCTCTCTGGCTCCAGCGTCAGCGCTATGATGGTGCCGCCGCCACCCGCCCCTGCCAGCTTAGCCGCCAGCGCACCATTTTCCCTGGCCACCTTCATCATATAGAGGTTTTGCTCGCCCGAGTCGGCCAGGCTGTTTTGTATCTCGTGGTTCTTGTTCATGAGATAGGCAAAAATGACAAACTTATATACCAAACTCCTCTGGCTTTTCACCAAAGCCAAATTTATGTAATATGGCTTTAACTATCCTTTCAGAAGCTTTACCGTCACCATATGGATTTACTGCTCTTGCCATTGATTCATATACCTCTTTATTTGTCAAAAGCTCAACAGCCATATTATATATGTCATCCTCAACAACTCCAGCCAATTTCACAGTCCCAGCCTCTATCGCTTCCGGCCTCTCGGTCTCGGTCCTCAATACCAAAACCGGCTTCCCAAGGGCCGGAGCTTCCTCTTGCAAACCTCCCGAATCGGTCATAACCATATAACACCTGGCCATCAAATTGTGCATGTCCTGCACATCAACCGGGTCTATCAGATAAACCCTCTCGGTACCCCCTAAAATTGAATTAACCGTTTCCCAGACGGCGGGATTTAAATGCACAGGGTAAATAATATGCACATCATCAAAATCCTGTATAAGCCTCTTTACTGCTCTGCAGATGTTTTCAAGCGGCTCACCCAGGTTTTCCCTCCTGTGTGCGGTCAGCAAGACATACCTCCCTTTTGAAAAATCAATGCCTTTGAGGGTTGAAGCTCTGAATGTATAATCAGATACAACGGTATATTTCAACGCATCTATAACTGTGTTGCCCGTCACATAAATTCCCTGCGTAATATTTTCCCTTATGAGGTTTTGTTTATTTCTAACGGTTGGAGCAAAGTGCATCTCGGCAATATCGGCGGTAAGCATTCTGTTCATCTCTTCGGGATACGGAGAATATTTATCGTATGTCCGGAGCCCCGCTTCCACATGCCCCACAGGGACTTTGTTGTAAAACGCTGCCAAGGCTCCTGCCAGTGTGGTGGATGTATCACCGTGCACCAGAACAATATCGGGTTTCAGCTCGTTTATAACCTTATACAAACCTTCCAGAGCCTTTGTAGTTATGCTTACAAGGCTCTGTCTGTGCTGCATGATGTTCAAATCGTAATCGGGCTTTATATTGAATATCTCCAGCACCTGGTCGAGCATTTCCCTGTGCTGTGCTGTAACGCAAACATAGCTCTTTATAAGAGGTTCTTGCTCCAATTTCTTTACAAGTGGCGCCATCTTTATTGCTTCGGGCCTTGTACCGAATATGGTTAAGACTTTTATATTCATATTATTCACAGTATCTACCCCTATAACAATCATTTTACCTGCTTGCCCCATTACCCAGCAATATATACCTGAAGCCTTTGCTTTCAACCTCTTCTTTGCTTAAGAAATTTCTCGTGTCAAAGATGTTCCTGTTTCTCATAACCTTCGCCATGTCATCAAGCGGCAAATGTTTAAAACAGTCGTGATGCACGGCCAGCACCACCAAGTCGCTTCCCTCCGCCACTTCAATCAAATCCTTTGCCTTATATTTATGGGCCTTTACATAAGGGTCGTATACCCGGATTTCATAGTCCCCTCTTTTCTCCATCAGTTCTATCAGTTCAATAACAGGGCTCTCCCTCACGTCGTCTATGTTGGGCTTATATGTTATACCCAGAATCGATACTCTTCTTACGCCCTCGACATCCTTCAAAATTTCGTCTATCCTGTTTAGGACATGCTGCGGCATGCTGTCATTGGTTTTCCTGGAAAGCTCTATAATTTTTGCCAGATCAGGAACCTTTTCAACTATAAACCACGGGTCCACCGCCAGGCAGTGTCCACCCACCCCCGGACCGGGCTGATGAATGTTCACCCGCGGGTGCTTGTTGGCCAGCTCTATCACTTCCCAGACGTTTATACCCATCCTTTCACATATTCTGGCCAGTTCGTTGGCAAGAGCAATGTTTACATCCCTGAAGGTGTTTTCCACCACCTTACACATCTCTGCCGTTCTCACATCAGTTAAATATATTTCGCCGTTAACAAATATTTTATATAAATCCCGTATTTTTTCAGCGGAAACCCTGTTTACTCCCCCGATTATACGGTTATTATGTACCAGTTCCCACAGTATCTTCCCCGGCAGGACCCTCTCAGGAGAATGTCCTACATATAATTCCTCCCCTATTTTTAGACCGGACTTTTGCAGTATAGGTACCATAAGTTCTTCCACCGTTCCTGGAGGTGAAGTGGACTCCAGTATAACCATGTTTCCTTTTCGGAGATAAGGCACAATGGCTTCTGTAGCCGCAACCACATAGCTCATATCGGCTTTTTTATCCTTGGTGACGGGGGTTGGAACTGCTATAATAAACGCATCAGCCTCGTGAGGCTTGGTATCGGCAATCAGGTTTCCGGACCTGACGGCTGCCTGTACCATAATATCCAGATACGGTTCTTCGATTGTAATCTCACCCTTGTTTAAAGCATTTACGATTTTTTCATTTACATCTACCCCGATCACCTTGCATCCGTGGGTTGCAAATATAGCACTGGTCGGCAAACCTATATAACCTAAACCTATGACACATATTTTTGGCTGACTCATTGTCCTAACCTCTCCTCGTAATCAAAAAATAATATCCACGCTAACAAAACAACAATTATGTAGGAACAATTTAGGCGTTTTAAAAAATAGCTTAATTTTTCAGGCTTCTTTAAACTCCAACTGATAAAACTAATAACTTAAACTGGCAATCATCAAACTATTGCAATGAAAACAATCCCTACCCTGTTTAAGGTAGGGATTGTCCATCTCTATTCCACTCTGCAAGCAATCCGACAAACTCGTTGACGATGGTAAAATCTCATATAGCGCTTCCTTTACTTTATATCCATATTTGGCAGTTTCTCAACTTCATATGTGGTCTCACTGCAGTATCTTTATCTTGTCCCTGCTCTTGTTACAGAACACAACAGAGCACTTGCAAAGCTTTGCTGTACGATAGCCGCCAGGGAGTCTATTAATTTCCGCATGTCGGTACTACCGCACGCAAGATAAACCTTTTGAATACTGGCCAGTCCTAACATAGAGCGCTCAACACCTTTACTACATGAAGCAGCAGTTTCTCATTAAAACCCTGCCTTACCTCAATTGCATCAGGACCCACTTTTACGGTTAAAAAGTCACTTAAAGATGTATCTTCTTGACTGTTTAAACTAACAGATAACCATTGTACTGTATTACCAGTCTGTTCTTTTAAAGTTTCTTTTCTTAGCCAGTAGTACAGCTGTCTCGTAGTTATGTCGTGTTGTCTGCAAAATTCCCTTGCAGACAAGTCGCTGGCTTTGTAGGCTTCAATCCTAGCTTTCCATTGCTGCCTACGCTCTATATGGGTCATACATAGATAATCCCTCCTTATCTATTTTCATGGAGGAATTATCTCACATTTGCTTGCAAATTTTTAGGTGTGCTCTATTTGACGCTTACCATTTTTCAAAATTTCTTCATACATCCTACAGTGACCTTGCGCACAATACTTTATCGAAAAAGTTTCAGCCTTTTTGGAGGCTGCTCGAGAAAAATTCTGCCTTAAATCAGGATTAATAACCAGCAAATACAAAGCTTCAGCTAGTGCCTCACTATCTCTGGTGGGAACTATCAATCCATTCATTCCGTTATCGATGATTTCATCGTTGCTCCCTGCATTCGTTGCTACTACAGGAAGACCAGAAGCAATAGCTTCTATTAAAGCTATCGACAAACCCTCATAAAGTGAAGACATAACGTAAACATCACTCTCTCTCAAAATATCCGGTATATCACTACGTTTTCCTAGAAAGTTTATGTATTTTTCCAAACCCAATTCACTGGCAAATTCTTTTAGATAACAGTCCAAGCTTCCTCCCCCTACTATATTTAGTGTTGGAACTTCACGACCTTCACTCTCTAATCTGTCCTTCAGGATTTTGAAAGCAACAATTAATGTAGGATAGTCTTTTTGTTCTTCAAGCCTTCCAACAGCAATAATATTTTTAACATTCTTTCTGAACACTCGATCCAGAGTTCTAAATTTCTCAAGTGGGATACCATTGTAAATTAGGTAAACTTTTTCTTCGGGAATACCTAATTGTTTTAGTACTATCTCCCTTACTTTGCGAGAAATTGCAACTGAAGCACTCAGTCTACGATTTATATACCACTTATGCAGATAGGGATAATTAATTACTGTATTGTGAATAGTCTCAACAATTGGAACTTTTCTGAAAAGAGATCTCACAACGTGAAAAGTCACGGTTTCCAAATGCGAATGAACAACGTCTGGCTTAAACTCTTCATAAAAAGTATTCAATTTTTCTTTTATTCTTGGCCAATCCTTCCTAAACCTTCTTTCGACAAATTTCACACTCACATCATTTTCAACAAGCTCCTTTACATAACTTATTTGAAATTCTCTTGCTTTCTCATCATTATATGGCAAGTCTTCAACTTTGTAAATCACCCATATTTCAACATCTAAGCCTTGCTTTTTCAATTCTAAAACAAGTGATTTCACAAATACCTCCGCTCCTCCAGGACTACACGAGGAAATGACATGTGCGATCCTCACAGCAATCACCATCCCAAAAAATTAGTTTTTAGAACTATTCATACCAAAAGAATGGTATATTATTTTTCTGCTCTAATGTGTAGAAACCTAACTAAAAACTGTAAAATAAGAACACTCATTTTTTCTATACTTCGTGGGTCTAAACAGCTACCTTTCAAATTCAAGAGAAAGAGAATTGGCAACAATAATTATAGGCATGTGTCTAGGATCCATATGTCTGTAATTTTATTCTCCATATCTACACTATTTGAAAATCCCTTTACCTCCAGCTAGTATTCACAAGAAACTCTTGTGAACTTATCAGTGTACGCAAGACTAATCGAGATAAGAAACCAAACAAATTCTTTCCATTCCCACGAAAGTGATAATCCGGCAAACAGGACCGAAAGAAGCGAAATCATTGGTATGATAATGTGCAAAGATCTAATCTCACTAGTCTGCTTAAGTATATTAGGAATTCCACCTATGGCTTTCATTATTATTAGCATAAACAAACCTATCCCAACTATCCCTAATTGTAATATTATTTCTACATAAATACTATGTAGAACAGTTGGTATACCGTATTTTTCAAAATTAAGCCACTCTTGAAGCATGGTCGCAGATGTTCCCCAACCAATTATCGGACGCTCCAACCATTTTTCCAATGCAGCCATCCACCAATCTATCCTCCTCGCAGTTAACTTAGACAGACTATTCTGTATCCAGGTTGAAGAAAATCTTGCTTGAACTTGCGAAATATCTATAAATTGCGTCAGAAAAACTAATGCGAGAGAAAGAAAAAATATCAACAAGTAGTGTTTTCCTCGGCCTTTCTTTAAAAAAAGGAAGAATAAGACCATCAATGTGAAGATAAGAGTTAACAATCCTCCTCTAGACAAAGTCAAAATTATAGAATAAATCGTAAGTATAACACTTGAAAGAGAAGCTATTTTCCAAAACACTGCCTCTATAGAGAAAAAAACCCAAAAAGAAAAAGGTAAAAGAGCAGAAAGTAAACATGCAAATTCATTCGGATCAGCTCCTAAAAAAGTTACCCGAGTCAGAGACCACCATGCAAATTGTTCATAACCAAAAAATATAAAGTAAATGTTCACTATTATGAGTCCAAGCGTAAGCGATTTGGAAGAAAAATACATTATTTGTGAAAGCTCCTCCTGTGTTTCATCCATAAGGTAAATGTATATTAGCATAGCAAAGAAAATTTTGGAAACTGCATAGATGACCCCTTCATATAGTGCTTGTGCATAATTCCAACTAGAAAATGCACCATCTGGAAATAAAACTATATGATTAAATATTCCTACCACAGTCCATGTTAGGAAAACTATTATCACCCCTAGTCCTTTGGTCATGTGAATCTTTTTCCACCTTATTATATGAGCAACCAAGTAAATTAGCAATAATATTGAAAAGATCTTTGTTATAGTCAAACCTTCTCTAAAAACCATTAGAGTTTCCACAATCGGCAGTAACAATAAAATAGCAATAAAAAAACTCTTCTCAAACGCGATAAGTATCAAAAGCATTGCTACAGAAAGAATCACGTTTCTTATGTAGAGACAGAGAAAAAAAATTAAAACAAATGCAGTAAACTTAAATACTGTTGAGAAGCTATCCTTATAGCAGAACCCTAGTTTCATTGTTCTACCTCCAACTCCCATGTTGAACACCATAACAATCTGCGATAGTGTATTTATCCGTTTGAACCTCACCCATTCAGTTCAATTGTTGCCATATTAACAAAGCTCTCGAAGGAGTATTCCCTTTATAATAGTATAGGCAGAGCTGGTTTGCGATTTCCAAACCCATCAATGCGAAATTTCTGGAGTAGACACTGTTCGTGTTCCAAGATGAAGATTTGTGTGTGCTAGCCGAAATGTTCATTTACTAGCATCCACCAGAATATCACTCAGCAGCTTTGACAGAACCCTTCTATACTCGTAAACAGCAGCCCTTTTCCTAGAGTTATCTGACTTCTCAACCAACTGTTGAGGATCAACAAGAACCCTCAAAAGAACCTCCTTAAAATTTTCCTCGTCGTTTGTCTTAAAAAGATAGCCAATCTCATCAGTAACTATTTCTCCATTACACCCAGCATCAGATGCAACAATAGGCAGACCTGCTATCATTGCATCAATCAAAGCACCTGGAAATCCTTCCTCCACATGGCATGTTGGAAAGATGAAAAGATCGTATTCTGCTAGTTTAGTATATGCATTTTCACTTTGGAAATCAAGCACGCCTTGATAAAATGCATAATTCGAATTACGTATTTTTTCAAAAAACATTTCTTTAAATTCGATATTTTCAAATGGGCCGTAAAAATCTATAGTAATTTTAACATTCTGCGAATTTATTTCATCCAAACACTCCAACAAGAATAAAACACCCTTTTCCCTAGTCATTCTTGAGACAAAAACAGCCCTTACGGGAATTCGTGGAGTTCTTTTCTTGACTTCCCTTATTTCAGGAATCTCTTTGAAATTAGGTAGCCATTCAACATTCCTAATCCCCAATGTGATAAGGTCGCGCGCCATGGTTTTCCCTTCAACATAGATTCTCGTAACCGCCTTAAGGAGCTTATTCAAGTTCGGGTTCTCTCGAACTTTTCTCACTATAGTTCCACCAATTACTACATAGTAAATCCTTTTTTTGAAGATATTGAAGCACTTTGCTAATTTCAGTATCTTTATAGCACCTGGAGAAGCCTTTGAGATAATTATACTTTTAATATCACGTGATAAAAACACACTAAGTATTCTTAGAAAGAGCGCAATTCTGCTTCTTACCGTGTAAGGTTTATATGCCTCAACATCTATAACATACACCTGAATTCCATTTTCAATAAGATACTTGGTAATAAGCTGATTCTTCAAGGTCTCACCACCAAGGCTCTTTTCGGTAGAGACTGAACCTATGAAGGCAAAGCTGTATTTCATAAAGGTCTTACCTCCACTTTGTCTATTGTTACGGAACACAAAGACATTTTAAAACTCTATAAGACTGGTAGGTATCCCTATCTCTCTATTCTGAACAGTACTTTAGTAACACCGTTATATTAATTGGTATGAACCTTTCGCTGCTCTGCACAAATTCTCGAATCATATGACAATCAACAAGACAGCACGGAATATAATTAATCCCTTTGTACTCTTTCGAAAATAACATTTAGCTCTTCTCTTCCTCACTCAGCGTAGACACAAGATATGGAACTTTTCCCCTTTTGCTGAATACAATCTGGGATTCATCACAGATTAGAAAATCTATGTCAAAGTTCTTGAGCTTCTCGATAAACTCCCTTTTAAGATCTTCAAAATCTCTCTTCCTCAACTTCTCAAATGGTACAAGATAAACTGATAGTTTTCCAGGGGTGTCTTGTCTGAACTGTATGTACTTGAAGTTGTATTGGGCAAAGGAATGTACATTTACGAGAGTCATTGATATCTTATTACCATACTTATCATACACAAAATCTTTCCCCCATCTTCCGGAAATTTCCGTTAGACTCATTGGAATCCCAGAAGACGTTGCCTTATGGACCCTGGCAAAATCTCCCGTTCTGTAACGTATTAAAGGAAGAGTTTTGTTTATGAACGTAGTGCACGTTACTTCCCCAAATCCCCCCTCCGGTACTCTTCTCCCATGTTCATCAAGGACTTCTATCAACCCATAAGTTGGGAATACATAATAAATTCCTTTATTCTCGGGAATTTCTGCAGCGAAACCTGCTCGTTCCGAGTGACCATAGAAACTTGTTACACAGCATGAAAAAGTCTCCTCTACAAGTTTCCTCTGCTCTTCGGTAAAATTCTCACTAACAAATGAAATACCTCTGAGTTGCATTCTGATCCTTCTGCCTTGAATCAACTTAGATAGTCTGGTCCATGCTGATGGATAACCGTGACCAAATTCTGGATCAAAATTTTCAATCTCTCGAACAATAGCATCTATGTTTTTTTCATTCATCAGAAATATGTTTATTAGTAATTCATTGTATATTGGGTTGTATTTCCACAACCTGTCACCAAGGTTCACACCTCTAAGCGTCAGCTTTCTGCATTTCCTGTAATACCCGTTTCTGTACCAACTCCACAACACATGTTCATAGTCTCTATAGTAGGCATCGTCAGAAATTCTTATCAACAAAGGATTTCGTCCAGTTCCGCCGGTAGTTGTGTAATAACCGTTTACGGATTTCACCACAAACGAATTCAAGCTTTTTCTCACCGTTTCAGAATCTATAGGCTCAAGAGATTCTAGTCCATTCACATCCAGATTTCCATTAATCCTTTCAATTTTATCGGCATAATACGGTACTTTAACACTCAGTACATGTTCAATTATCCTTGTTAGGCCGTTTTCAACTAGAAGGAGAAAAAATGTTTCATCTTCAGAAAATCGTCTAAATTGTTTGTCAAGCTCAAAAACCTTGCTCCAGGCTTTTTTTGAGCTGACATAACTTAAACCAAACGTCTGAACTAGGAAACCTGCAACTGGTTCAGGTATAGTTTCGTATATTTTTTTTAGCAAACCAAGCATACCTACACCTCACGTTTTAAACATTTTTACAAGTTTTTTGTTACTCTACAAAATATTTATCAAGTGGCTTTTTGAAATTTTCTCTTTTCTATGGGTTTTTATTAATACATATCTTCCTTTTGAAAAATCAATATCTCTAAAAATAATGTAAGCGTAAAATAATTCCCATCTTGACAAAGTCACATTACTATGTAGGTACAATTTGGACATTTGAAAAAGAAAAAATTGCTTAATTTCAGGCTTTTTCAAACTCTAACTGACAAGCAGTAATCAAGCCCATTCTTTGCCACGCTTGCTATTCCTTCACTAGTCCCAGGTATTGCCTTCAATGTTTCATCAAACTCCCTCATCGCATGTGCCCAACATCCCACCAATACTACATCAGGTATGCCATTGTATCCTTCATACCCATCTACATGCAGATACCCTTTGAATTCCTCTAAAAACTTCTTCGCATGCCTACCTGCCCTCGTCGTCTGATAATCATAAAGCACTATTGCTGGACCATCCCTGCCTGTACGATAAAGCCACATGTACGATACAGCCTCTGCTGCTCTCCCTGGCCCGTGTAATACCTGCAACGTCGTCTCATCGGCATGCAGTATATCCCTCTTAATTAGATGTTCCCTCATCCTCTCATATACAGGCCTCAGCCATCTCTCTGACCCCTGTACCATCCAGTTAGCCATAGTCTGCCTCGATAGCTCTATCCCCATCCGTTCCCACTGCTGCTCCTGCCTATAAAACGGCATCCCTTCCACAAATTTCTGTGTCATTACATACGCAATAGCAGACGGTGAAGCAATACTTCCAGGAGGTGCAGCTTTAGGCATTGTCGCTGTTACTATAGGCGTGCTCACTTCACTTTGCTCGCATTTGCGGCAGGCATACATATAATGTGTCATGGATAATCCTTACCATTTCTATGGAGGAATTATCTCACATATGCTCGCAAATTTTTAAGCGTGTTCTATTTGATGCTTATAATTAATCTACTTTTCTAAAGAGAACCTTACATCGCACAGTATTGCTATAAAACACAATTCTCACATTGTCTCGCTCACCAATATGCATATAATGATAAGAACACAAACTTTTCAACTTTTCCAGTTTAAATTCTTCTGCAGATTCTACAAGCATTATAATATCATTGTCTATCAAAACCTTATTTTTATTTAGAATCTGAACATGTCTATCTGGATGAAAATGAAAATTAATTTCTGGGAAAGTATTAAAGCAACTTTTTATTATATCCTCCACACAAACTTCTTGTTCAGCTATCAATATCTTTCTAACATGTCTTGAACCATTTTTATAAATCACTTCTCCTTCAAAACCACTATTACTTTTTCTCAAAGTTGTAAATGCTTGATCCACCCATCTAAAACTTCCCACTTGGGTGCTTTGATCGGCACCTAGAAAAGCCGTGTTATGTGCCCGTGTGGATCTAAAATATCTCCTCAAATTTTTGTTCAAATTATAACTATAGGTACCGGAATCGGTTAGTACGTGTTTGCCTCCAAAGCTGAGCTCTATAGCTAGCCCATCAGCATGCGCGTGAAATATTTGTTCTTCATTATTTATGAAAACATATATTTGGTAATCCTTATATACACCGTATTTCCCATAACTAAACAGTTCGAAAATAGGATATGAACTATAAAAATCTGGAACCACTAAGCTTTCCCCATAAATATTTCCGAAAAACGCCTCCAAAAAACTTATCTCTACGTTTTTTATTTCATGGTAACCAGCCATATACCCAAGTGAATCTACAAAATCTCTAAAATTTGTAGGAGACTTAGATGAAGTTCTATAAAAAACACCATCATCCCAATCACCAAATTGTGGATATGTACCATCTTGCTTTTCAATACAACAAAAAAACTTATATGACTGGGTAATCATTCTTTGAAATTCATGTTCGAGAAAATCATCTCCCAGTCTTTTTGACAATAAGTACACCAACAAATACATCTGAATTGCGAATCTGTGATAAGAAAGGCTGCTTTCAATATATGTTCCATCATCTCTAAAAAAAGAAATACAATCTTTAAGAATTCTTTTTGAACGTCTTAGGAAATTATCCGAATATTCCGTTTTGAGCAAACTTCCAACTAAATAAAGCGCTGCAGCCTCCCCAATGAGATGGTTATTGGGCATGCATTTCTCAGTATATTCTATATCTTTATATACACGATAAATATGCTTAAATAAAAGCCTTTCAATATAATCATTCCTTGAGCCAGTATATGTAATATAAACTATATACGCCAAAAATATTGAAACCGATCGAATTGCAATCTCCAGATTGCTTACCCAATTAAGTCCATAATTGTATGGATTTACTTCTTCCCATCTACGCAAAAACGCAACAAGTTTCTCTGGATTATTTTGTCTAATAGCTAAAATAGCATATATTGGAAGGAACTGTAATCTATTCTTTTCCCAAAATACCCTTACATCATCTTTGTAGTTTTTGATATTAATGTCATACCAGGGTACATTCTTAAATTCATCGTTTTGATAGTTTTCTATGCCTTCAATTTCATACGTGGTACCCATAACTTCAAACATATTAAAAAATTGTATAAATTTAAAGAACTCAAACTTAAACGTAATAATCTGTGAAAAGTCAAAAATACAAATTGTGGGAAGATAGAACTTTCGTTTTATCAAACCCGTTTTTCTTTCAATTAACCTTTTTGTTCTTGCAAATAGTTCACCTTTGTATAGTGCTTTGAAATTTTTGAATATGGGCATAATACGCATCTTCTATAACCTCTGCAAATCTTTTTGCAAGTATTGGTCTCAAATACCTTTTCTCAAGAATAGGGTTAACTTCGTACTTCCATAAACCTTTATTAAGAATATATTTTAACTCTTCTAATGCTCTTTCTAGATCAGTTACATTACCCGGCTCAAAAGCAATCCCAGCTTTCATTTCATCCAATATTTGTTTTGTTACACCTGTAACTCCATATATTACTGGCTTTCGTGTTGCAACATATTCAAAGACTTTAGAAGGTATCGTTTTTGAAAACATGGGAATATTTCTTAAATGAACAAATAGTGCATCCGCAGCCTCATACTCTTTTAAAAGTTTTTGCCTTTCTATTGGTAACCTTAACTCTATGTTCTTAATGCCTTTTCTGTTTATTTCCCTTTCTATTTCCTTGCGCTGTGAACCATCACCAATTAGAACAAAATAAAAATCATTGAAAATTCGGTCATTCAATTCCGTAAGTATCTTTATATCCTGTGCTAGACCAAGATTCCCTGCGTATAAAATTCTAAAAGGTTTACGCGGTGGTGACATGATATCAATTTTTCTAAAGTATTCAAAGAATTCCATATCTACCCCGTTTGTAACCAAGTATATGTTTTTATTTCCCATATTTCGAATATACTCTTCGAATGCAGGAGAGTTTATTACTATTTTGTCTGCTTTTTTATACATATATATCTCAATTTTCTTTAGCATCTTATATACAAAAGAATTAATTCTAGTTAGTCCAAGATCTACCATAGCATCAGGCCAAAGATCTCTAATATCGAGCACAAAAGGTTTCTCATCATTAACTATTAATGCACCAAGAAATCCAGAAAAAATTTGTGGTGAAGTTGCAACAACAACATCATGTCCTTTAACAAGTTTTCTTGCGATAATGTAACTTTTCAAGAAGAAATCTAAAAAAGAAATACCTCTTTGAAAAAGATTATTAGACTGCTTTAAACTCGGAATCCTAATAACTTTAACATTTTCATTAAAGTTATCTTTCATTTCCACTTTAATACTTTTATATCTGTTTGGATATGCAGTAAGAACCGTAACTTGATGTTTCTCTGACAAAAAGCGAATAAGCGATTCCATTCTAAAAGAAGCAGCCCCAAGATCAGGTGGAAAATTATGTGTAATAATTAATATTTTCAATCTTTTCACCTCTTAACAAATTAACAGTCTGTTTAACTCAGCAATATCTCTATTCTTACTTTTATGAAAAATGTATTTTAAATTTAATTTACATGTATTGGTTAAGTCACAAATATACCACTTAGGTTTTATGTTTTTCTCTATAAAACTGTTTTAAAGATTTCTCGTTCTATAAACTTAATACATCTTTTTAGTTAAAATTATTTGTATGGTAGTCTACTAATATTGGGAAGTAACTTCTTCTTTTAACATTTTCTCTTCAGCAGACTCAATAAGTTCCTTTTTACCACATTAGAATGTTGCTTCCAAGCTTGCTTTAAAAAAGTAAATATTTTAAAATAAAATATAAGAAAGCCACTTTTTTTAATTACAACTACGAATTTCATTTTGTATACTTAAATTATCAAAAATCACCTATTAAATGTATGCCTTTCCGTGGTGGAAGCCATCTCTTTATACATTTTTTCTACAAATTTCTCTATTCTTACCAACCCACCAAAACTAATCACTATCCCTAACACCACAAGCAACCCTACCACTACAACCCCAAAATAAAACCACCGCTTAACATCCACAATCACTCCAACCAACGCAGCTAGCACTGCTAAGCTGTAAATTATAAACACTGCTTGTCTCTGGCTAAAGCCTTTTGCTATGAGCCTATGATGAAGGTGATTCTTATCCGCTGAAAACAATGGCTGTCTTTGTGCGATTCTTCGCAATATTGCCAGGCCTGTATCGAAAATCGGTACCGCCAAAATAATTATAGGGGCCACCATAGAAGCAGGATTTTCTGGTATATCCAAAGCTATTATGCTTAATACAGCCAACAAAAGCCCTATGAATGTACTACCCATATCTCCCATAAATACTTTGGCGGGATAAAAATTGTAGAGAAGAAATCCAATGATTGCACCGGCAAGCGATAACGCAATTATATATCCGATATAATCTGACCCTTCTCTCCCCAAAATAATTATAAATGCAATAGAAGCGATAAATGATACTCCCCCCGCTAAACCATCCAGGCCATCTATTAAGTTAACCGCATTGATTATACCAATAATCCAACATATGCTTATAAGTCCATCAATTAGAAAAGCTAGATACACATTATCAGTTATGTACTCACTTATATTAACCCTTATCCCTGCTACCACAACTAAAACGGAACACAGTATTTGCACGGCCAACTTTTTCTTGGCTTTAATGTCGTAAATATCGTCAAACATTCCCACCACAACAAGTATAACAGATGCAACTACTATGCTAACAACCTTAAAATCTATATTTGAAAACATAACAAAGGGAATGATAAATCCTATAAAAATAGCGGCTCCACCTAATAGCGGAACGGGTTTTTTGTGAATTTTTCTGCCGTTGGGTTTGTCCACAATGCCGTTTTTATTGGCAAACTTAATAACCAACGGCATTCCTAATAGTGAAATCAGGAATGCAATAACAAAAGCCCCTAAATTTTTCATATGTATCACCTTCAATTAACAATTAGCTTGTCAATACTTTATCTCCACATCCGACTCAAAGCCCGACAGGCGGATGAGGTCACGGGCCAGGTCCACTATCTTGACCGGCTCGCCCATATCAAGAACAAATATCTCGCCCCCTTTGGCCATAGCTCCTGCCTGTATCACAAATTGCACCGATTTGGGTATGGTCAAGCAATTCGGCAAGATTGACACTGATGACATCAAGCTCCACAAATGCTATCTCACCTATTAATGCAATCACATTTAAGCTATGCTTTCATAAAGCATTCCTTTTCGCACAAAAAATCGCCGTTTATTCCTGCTAAGATGATGCTTTAGTACTATGTACCAAGTCTGTGTCACCTACTATAATTATCTACGATGAATGTGTACATTTTTGAGAGGGAAATCATTTTTGAAGTGTTTGCCGGACAAATCCTGGAGGAAAGCATGATGCTGCCATTTCTCCTCCATAACGAAGGAGAAAACTGCTGCGTCTCATCCCCCTATGACCTCCGTCAGGAAAGTTATGCGCCGAAACAGCAAAACCTTCCTTCAGGATTTTGTCCATTCTAGTTAAAAATCATAGCACATGTGGTATAAGATGTCAACACTTTTTATTTTTTGAGACATAAATAATGTATAATTTTTGCCCATTTTTTTAATCCACAGGCTACGGTTTATATTTCGATACACATCTACTTTTTCCTGCATGCTGGAACAAAAATTCTTGTTTTTTTATTTTATAAGCCTTGAGAGCTCCTTGAACTCTGGCGTGCCTGCCGTTTTCAAAAGGTCAAAGAGCACGGTCTCGGTATTGGTGATAACAGCCCCCATCCCCTCCATCAAATCAAGGCCATTTTGATGATTATCCTGCGTCCTCGAGCATACCGCATCTTTAACTACAAAAGCTTGATAACCGGCTTGCAGCAGCTCCCTCACCGTTTGAAATACGCATACATGCGTCTCCATACCGCATACAATCACCTTTTTACGTCCCAGCCTGGCAAGCTGTGCGGCAACCTCGGGGATATACGCAGAAAAAGATAGCTTCTCAAAGGCCTGAAAATCGCCAAGCATATCGCTAAGCTCCTTTACCGTCCTGCCCAGACCTTTGGGGTACTGTTCGGTCACTATGACAGGTATATCAAGCCTTTGAGCTGCAGAGATAAGAATTTGAGCATTTCGGATTACCTGGTCGCGCCTTTCCATCACCGGCACCAACCGTTCTTGGATGTCGATGACCATCAAAACACTTTGTTCCTTTTTAAGTTCAAACTTGTCCATACCAAACACCTCCTGCAAAAGTGGAAAAATAAAAAAGTACCAAGACCTTTCCTGGCCTTGGTACTATGGTGAGCCATCAGGGACTCGAACCCCGGACACCCTGATTAAGAGTCAGGTGCTCTACCAACTGAGCTAATGGCCCATCTTGTCATCAAGCAGGATTTATTATAATCCATAACATACGGTAAATTCAATGCAGATATTCGCTGTAAATAAGCGATATAAAGCATTAATGTGAGTATATCTAATGATTTCTCGTTTTTGCTCCGTATTCCTTCTTGTTTCTCTCATTAAATCTCATAAACAAAAAAACGGGATGCCCCTTTTAAGTACAGGGACATCCTGAAGCTTTTCGCTGTCGTGGCTCATCAGCTTCAAATGTAATTTTCCCTGCGCCCGCACTTTACAAACTCATCGCAGGCATACTCCTGCCATTTAGGCTCCAATCCGATGTAGGCATGAGAGGCATCGTAATTTAATGTGCTTGCAACTATCTCTCTGGAATCCATAGTCTACACTCCTTAAACTCACTTGCTCAGCTCTCTCAAGAGCTCGAGAGCAACCGGCGCCTCCTCATCAACGTCTTTGATGCCTGCCTCAATGCTTATGCGCTCTTGATACCCAATTTCTTTCAGCCCCTTAAAGAAAAGGTCATAGGCATCCTCTGCCCTATCAAGAGGACATACCCGTCCATTGCTGTTGGCTATATGAAGGTGTGCAAGCATAGAAGATGCGTCAAGCAGTATGTCCATATCTTCATTTTCCCGGCGCATGTGATAAAAATCGGCCAGCAGCTTTACATGGCTGTGATCGACATCCTTGACAAACTCTATGCCTTCTCTCACCGAATTTAAAATGTTTGTTTCCGATGTGTTCAAAGGCTCCATGGCAATCGTCAAGCCGTACTCTGCCGCCACATCGCCTGCTATCCTTGCAACCCTCACAAGCTGCTTCCACCCTTCCTCCCTGCTCCAGCCATCGGGTATCTTGCGTGCCCCGCCGCTTCCGAATACCACCACTTTGGCCCCCAGTCGGCTCACCTTTGAAAAGGCGGATTTCAAATACGCCTCTATCGCCTTTTCGTCAACCCCGGAGCCGGTAAGCCTCACGTCTCTGGGGAACAGCACATTAAAGGCTTCACACTTTATGTTGCTGCCCTCAACCAATTTAAGTGCAGCGTCAAATTCCTCATCATTCATCTTTACAATGCTGACAACCGATGGCTCTATGTAGTCAAACCCTATACCCTCCATCTTCTTTATATTCTCAACAGCCGTACATATACCGATCTTCATAGATTTCCCCCTTTCCTCTCTTTCCCAGCTTAGAAGCTTAAAATAATATGCTCCAAGCATCTTAAATAGTAGACCCTCCCACTCTTATGTGAGAGGGTCTACCACCCCGCATATAATCAATACGTCCCTTCTACGTCCAAAACCCTATCCTCTTTTTTATCACTTTTAAGTCTGGAGCTCTCTATCCTTTCTTTGAGCTTTTGATAGAAAAGGTCTTCATCAAACGGAATCTCCACCCAGTCATCCAGCCAGGAGGACAGATGTATGGCATTTGATATGGTCAGGCCATTTATCCCTTCCACGCCGGGCGCCAAAAGCGGCGTGCCTTTCAATATGGCGTTTACCCAGTTGGCGGTAATTCCCCTGTGCGCCGTTTCAACGCCGTGTACGGGAACTTCACACTTCCAGCACTCTGGCGAACCAAAACCACCCTTGTATTCTTTGTTGAACTGCCTCTCTGAAACGCGCAGGCGCCAGAAGGTCAGCTTCCCATCCTCCACCACTATCTTGCCTCGATCGCCGGAAATCTCCCAGCGGTTGGTGCCGGGCGCTTCACCGGTGGTGGTTATAAACAAGCCGGTAGCGCCGTTCTCATATTCCATGTAAGCGGTGACATCATCTTCGACCTCAATGTCGTGGTATTTGCCGTAGTAGCAAAATGCCCGTACCCGTTTTGGCATTCCGCAGATCCACTGCCACAGGTCAAGATTGTGTGGGCATTGGTTGATCAGCACGCCACCGCCTTCACCGGCCCACGTGGCCCGCCAACCACCCGAATCGTAGTAGCTCTGCGAACGGTACCAGTTTGTGATAATCCATATGATGCGCTTTATCTCGCCCAGCTCGCCTGACTTTATGAGGTCCCTCAGCTTTTGATAGACAGGATTGGTCCTCTGGTTGTACATGATGCCAAAGACCTTACCGCTCTTTTCAGCCACCTCGTTCATTTCCCTTACCTGCTTTGTATAAACCCCTGCGGGCTTTTCAATGAGCACATGTAAGCCCCGTTTAAATGCGCTGATGGCCAAAGGCGGATGGTAATAATGCGGCGTGGCGATGATGACGCCATCCACGGTCCCCGACTCAAACATGGCCTCAGCATTGTCAAAAAGCTTAACATTTGGTCCCAGATTTTCCTTGGCCCACTCAAGCCTCTTGGGGTTTACATCGCAAACAGCGGTAAGCTCCGCATTCGGGATGTCCCCGGCCGCCAAATACTTGGCGTGGGCCGAACCCATGTTCCCTATGCCAACTACGCCTATCCTCACCTTATCCATCTGTTTTTACCTCCCCTCAATCTCTGACAGTATCTTTTTTAAGGCACTGGCGGCAACGCCAAACAGCTTGGGACCGCCTTCCGGCAGGTTGGGGTCAACCATCCCCTGCTCCAGCTGGCTAAACCCTACGAAGTTGCCAAGATGGGGCTCTATGGACAAAAATCCCTCATAGCCCATGTTATAGAGCTCAGCAAGTATCTCCTTTACCCTGCCGTCGCCATATCCTGCCGGTACCACGCTGTGGTTGCTGTACAAAGCATCTTTGATGTGCATGTAGGCTATATAATCCTTTAGCAGATTGAATGCATGGGGATAAGTCTCAACATCGCACTGCACGAAATTGGCCGGGTCAAATGTGAACTTTACGTACTCGCAGTTGAGCGTCTTTAAAAGGTCAAGGCAGCGCTCGGCGGTATCACCATAAATGTCCTTCTCATTCTCATGGAGGAGGGTAAGCCCCGTTCCTTGAGCGGCTTTTATGAACTCCTCCCACCTGCGCAGGACCTCGTCCCTGTATTTTGCAGGGTCATCCCCTTTAGGGATGTAAAAGCTGAACATCCTGATATAATTGGTTTCTAGGATCTTTGCAATCTCGATGGTGTGCTTAAAGAGCTTAAGATGTGGCTCAAAGTCATCTAGTATCCCTATCTTGCCTATAGGCGAACCCACGGCGGAAATCTTGAATCCCCTCTCATCCAGCTTCCTCTTTATATCCTTCACTTCGTCCAACGAATACTGGACAATGCTTTTCCCATATACACCCCTCATCTCTATGTACCCAATGCCGTGCTGCTCCAACACATCCATCTGCACCTTCAAGTCTAGGTCGATCTCATCTGCAAAAGCCGAAAGTATGAACTTGCTCACCCTTCTCTTCCTCCCCACACCAATCGTATTTTAGGACTTAAGGATTAAGTCCCAATTTCTTAAGGTTGTTCAGGCTTATTGCCAGGCTCTCAAAGGGGTCCCTCTGGCAGACGTCCTGCTCCACCAGCGCCCACTCTACACCGACCTCGATGCAGGCATCGATGATATCGGGCCAGTTGAGATTGCCCTCGCCCACCTCGGTCATCATCTGCTGCCTGTTGCTGTCCACCCCCATGTCCTTGAAGTGGACCACCTTCATCCTGCCCTTGACCTTCCTGATCCAGTCAACGGGATTGGCACCACCTGCCTGCACCCAGTATGTATCGATTTCAAAGTCAAACACTTCAGGGTCGGTTTCGTTGAGCAGAATCTCCATGCCCGTTACCCCGTTAAATTTCATAAACTCGAAGTTGTGGTTGTGGTAGATAAACCTAAGCCCGTTATCGGCCAGTACCCGCGCAATCTCAGATGCTTCCTTGGCAAACTTCACATACCCTTCGGCGCTTTGAGCGTACTGCCGCGGCATGGCACCAAGGCCCACATACTTGCAATTCCACAGCTTGTGCTGGTCAATGACCCCCTGCAGGTCATCCTTGAGCCTGTCGTATCCTATATGGGTAGCACAAATAGTTAACCCTTGTGCATCCATTATTTCCTTGACCTTATGCGGGTCCACAGGGCCAAAGGCTGACACCTGGACGGCATTGTACCCTATCTCCTTTATCTTTTTCATGCTGGAAACGATGTCTTCAGGCGTCTGGGTAAACTGCCTTATGGTATACAGCTGGGCTCCTACTCTGGGCTTACTCATAAAAAATTCCCCCCTAATTAATGTTTATTACATTCCCTGTAGAAGAGGATTTATATATGCCGTCGATTATCTTTAAAGACTCCATACCCTCTTCAACAGAGATGATGTGCCTGGGGTTGCCGCTCAATATCGCCTTATAAAACTCCTCTATCAAAATGGCGTGGCTTCTGCCCCAATAAGACTTGTATGCCGTCTCACCCGATCCCTTGCTGACTAAACGCTGGTAGCTTCCGCCCTGTTCCATCACCAATGTGCCATCGTAAATCCTAAGAGTTGCCTTCTCGCAGACTATTTCGATCTCCACCGGCGAATTGGCAACATAGCAGTTGGTAGCATAAAAGATTCCCCGCGCTCCATTTTTGAAAAATAGAAGCGCGTCGGCGGTATCCTCCACCTCTATCACATCGCCCAAAAGGTTGGTGGCGACATTCCCTTTTACAGCCTTGACTCCCCCGCCCAGCCACTGCATTAGGTCAAGGGTATGAATGGCCTGGTTTATGAGCACGCCGCCACCTTCGGTGGCAAACCTTCCCCGCCACCCGCTTTCGGTGTAATACTCCCTGGTCCTAAACCATGTTACGATGCCCTTAACGCCTTTGACCTGTCCAATTGTACCGCTGTCGATGACCTCCTTGGCCTTTTGAGACTCAGGATTAAAGCGGTTCTGAAAGCATACCCCTATATAGCGCCCATGCTTTTTGCTTTCCTCAGCCATCTCCTGTGCCTGGCTTACAGATATGGCAACCGGCTTCTCAACCAAGACGTGCTTTCCGGACCTTACAGCCTCAATAGCCATAGAAGCGTGCAAGTAATGAGGTGTACAGATATGTACCACATCCACTTGGTCATCGCTGAGAACATCACGGTAATCAACATACCAACGGCAATTGTACTTTGAAGCAGACGCCCGAGCTCGTTTCTCATCTATGTCAACCACACTCACCAAACGGCTCAATTCGCTTGACACTATGGCATCTGCGTGCACTCCGTGTATACTGCCGCAGCCTATGATGGCTGCCCCTAATCTTTTCATATATTTCACCCCAAAAAACAGGGACAATCCCCTTGATTTTATAAACACCGACATCCAAGTCGCTTACCATACAGTTTAGGAAACCGTTTACCTTCTGCATTAATTATAAAACACGTTGCAGCTTGGTGTCAATAAAAAGGTCAAAAATAATACAAGCTGTACAATTAAAAAAAGCCTGGCTTACAAACCAGGCTTTTTAATTGGAGCTCCGGCGACGACCTACTCTCCCAGAGGGTCTCCCCTCTAGTACCATCGGCGCTGAAGGGCTTAACTTCTGTGTTCGGAATGGGAACAGGTGTTTCCCCTTCGCCATGGTCACCGGAATCTTTTTTACCTCTCTCATTCACCTTGTTTTCCTTGCTTAACTGCTTCCTAACCTTACCTTCTCTATCCTACCCTCAAAGGGACCTCCTTTATCCCCTTCTTGCACCCTCAAAACTGCACAATGCAGGTCCTATCGGTCAAGCCCTCGGCCTATTAGT